>JASJDR010000018.1 GCA_030065615.1 Xenococcus sp. MO_188.B8
AGCCTGAACAATTGGGGCTGGTTTCACTATCGGCAGTTGCATTACTCTCTGCTCACAAGTAAAGATCTTAGAGTTTATTGAACCACACTGAATGTCTCATTCGGAAATGGCTTTAGCAAATCACAACAGTCGAGTAATGATTTTCATGGAGCTTTGTATAGACACGTTTGTAAGGGCAAGCCAAACGGTTACCGATTTCAGTGCTAGAAGCTCAACATCACTATGCCAGCGATAATTATTACTGGGTTTTTTGTTTAAAATGTGAGCAGACCACTGCAGTATATTCTCTCCAAGAATTGAGGAAACTTTATCTAAAATAACGGGATTGGTAGATAGCTTATAGAATTGTGGTATGGCTACATGTAGCCCTTTGTTCCATCTGGCTTTACCCCATACAAAGCCAGGTAATTTACGATCCTGAATCTTAGCTATTTTAGCTACCTTGATCACTATTTTTTCCCAAAGACATCTCCAAATGAAAACTTTCGAGCTAGTTATAGATTCTAGATCCTGTGGATCAATAAACTTAAAAGGTCCGACAAAGCCTAGTTCTCGAAATTGTTGAAGCTCTTTTTTACTGAGTGAAAGGTCAATAAACACTGGATTTAAAATATAAAAAATAAAAATTCTGATGTTAGTTGAACTTTTAACAAACAGCAAAAGTATTCGCGAATATCAATCGCGAAGTTTATTAGCTTGATTATGAGCCTGATTAGACTAAAATCAAAATCTTAAGGTTTTAGCTGTTTTACTTTTTTAATCACCTGATGAGAGTTATTTTTGGTTGAAATATGGTTATATTTCATTCGCCAGAATAATCCCGAAGTTTGCGAGGATTGGTGGCTGCTCCAAGCTAATTATTCGATTTATTGTTCTTTGAACTTACTCGGATCAAAAAACCCTCAGTGTTTTGCGATAGAGGGGGTTAAATAGCAACGGGCAGAAAGTTACGCTAAAAGAAATTAATTTACTTTACTAATTAACCCCTAAGAGGATTGTACACATCACATGATTGAAATCTTATTAAAATTTTCTGTATATTAAACCTAAAGTTTCAATACTATAGTGATTTCTACTTAGAAACTAATAGAAGAAGGTTTTTCAATAACAATCACTGAAAACTAATAAAAGGTATTAGTAACGGTTTAAAGATTGGAAAGCTTAGTTCTGAGAATTACTTGTCAGCCGTCATATGTAACAAATTGTAAATCTTGATTATTTCTTGATTTTCTTGAGATAAAAGGTTTCGCAACGAATCGAAGATTTTAAAACTAAATTTATTGTTCCTACTTAATATAAAACTTGGAGCAACGGCGATCGCTTGTTTTCAAATCTGGTCTTAGTTAAGTTAATCAACCGTATCATTTGCCGCGAGCATTACTAGTCCTCGTGTCTTACCAGATGCTGAATCTATGGTATTCATAGCCTCCCACAAAGCCTCTGCCTCAACCCATACAGGAGAATATCTATATCGAGCTACATCCAGAATCAAGAACTGATCGGATTGCTCATGATAGGCAGCAACAGGGGAAATATGCCCTCCTCCTTTTTGCCCCAGACTTCGCCGCAAATAATTAACTACCAGAAAATTCCCTGGTTGCTGAAGATTTTGAACAGCTAGTTTACGGAACTGCTCCAAACTAATATCCTCTCCATGAAAGGTTTCTGCGACTACTGGATAGCTTTTAAAGAGTCCTCCTAATTCTTCTAAAGTCATGCCTTGTTTGGCAATCAACTCAGGTTTGATGACATCATCGGTCTTCTTATTCTCAAAGACATTTTCTTGGGTAAAAAATCTATAGGAAACTACCCCAGGAATCTTATGATTAGCAGCCACTGGAGCCTCAATATCTAAAGCATTGAGAACCATTACTAGGGTGGCAACTCCACAGTAAGCAAGATTATCTTGTGTCACAAACTCTAATGACAGAGGTAAATAATCACTACGGGCTTGACTGGAGAACAAAAGTTGTTCACCAACTTCTGAATCTAAAACTATCAATTCCTCAGATTTAGATGTTGTTTGAGCAATACCGCAGTTGACAAAAGTTGTGGCACCAACAATAACTAAAAAGGAGAAGCAAACCCTAATAAAATCTTTAATACTGTAATGGAACATCAATATTCTCACTATTAGAGATTAGCAGATTATTTTTATATTTTAATCAACTTAGAAGTTGTTGATTCTAAATAGCAGTTTTTTGCTTAAAAAAGGCGATCGCTCTTTGCTAATTTCCCGAAATAGCGATCGCCAAAGGTTTAGATTTTCAAGCAGGAACCTCCTTGTGTTGCTTAGCAAACAAACGAGAAAAGAGACCTGCTCAAGAGTTTTGATAGAGTATGAGATTAATTGGGTTCTCTACAAAGGAGACTGTCTCTCTCATGCTTATCAGACAATACTTTCAATATATAATCAGGTAAGTCAGGAAACAGAAAGGGCATGATGGCATGTAATGTACCGACTAAAAAGAGAAGTAACGCTAGGACAGATTTGGTTAACGCATTTATAAAATGAACCCAATAGTTACCACCATTGTTCTCCCAGTGCTCAACTGGATCTCCGATTAATCTTGGTTTTCTCATTGTAGTTTTTGATGATTGGTTGATTGGTTTTCATGAAATTAGTTTCTTCATAAAAGAAAGAACCACTTCATGAATACCCAAATATAGTGTAGACCTCCTGAATAATTCACATCAACTTTAGTAAAAACTAGTAAAGGAGCCAGGGGAATTAGCAGAAATTTACACCCTATACATCTCTTACTATCTCTAATGTAGCTCCTTGATTTGTAAGTTATTTTTGCCAGAAGTCTTTTGCTATCTATTGGAGCAGTGCTGAAATACAGTTACTATTAAAATGGATTCAATCTGATTTAGTAGTTTTTGACTCAATAGCAGCTTTGACAGTTTTGGCTTGTTGGAGAATATTGGGATCTTCTATTAATGAGGCTGTTTGAGAAATAATCTCGTGATTGGTCTTTAGATATGGTTTGATAAATGCCATAATTCCTTTATCATAATTAGATGCGATCGCCAAAAAAGCTCCACCTAAAATATAGACTGGTAAAGGCAAAATAAAGTTTTTCACCCATAGAATAGCTTCTGCAATAACAAACAAAATCGCAACTATAATCAACCAAGACTTCATAATCAGTTATCAGTTATCAGTTATCAACAGGATTCGGTATCAATTACTAGTAATTAATAATTGATAGTTACCATCCCCAAGTTCCCGCTGCTCCTTTGAATGGACCAGTGATATCTTTAGTAATCCAACCTCCATAAAAATCACCGGGTTGGGGGGTCACTTTTTCTCCATCAACATAACAAGCATCCATCTTACTTGGGTAAAAAGCAACATAATTTTTGATTGGTGTAAACTCTGGAGTGGGATTTGGATAAAACCAACCCCCATTAACAACTTGTTTATCTGCGACTTTGAGAGTGTAATAATTGGCGATACCTTTCCATTCGCAAAAACTTTTCTTATTGGGAGTTAACTGCAAATACTCCATCTCAATGTCTTCAGTCGGAATGTAATAAAAAGGGGGATGACTAGTTTCTAAGACTCGATAAGTATCATGACTATCAGCAATAGTTACCCCATTAAATATTATCTGAATATGTTTAGGCGATCGCTCTAAGCGAGGAGGACGGGGATAATCCCACACTGACTCTTGCTGATTATTAGTCATATATCACATTGCTTACTGAGAGATAACTTTGATTAGTTTAGCAGGTGATTTATGATCATTTCTTGCTGATCCTCTTCCAGAAACAAGAAGCGCTCGCCATCCCGCCATCGGATGAACTGATCTCGGAAAATGGTACTGAAGTATGAAGCAATAAAAGTAGCAAAATATACAGAAATAATATAGATACTATGGTATTTACAAAATATAAAAATTATATTAAGAAATATAAATTCTTTATAAGACTAGTGATGAGCTTATCCTAAATATTTTTATGATGACATTAACTCAAATTCCAAGAATAGCGCAAATAATGAGGCAGCTTCAAGCCTTGTTTACTATTTCTGTACTTTACCTTCTATTTTGCATTAGCATTAACAATAAATCAGCTAACGATTTTATAAAATACTTAATCAAACAGCATACTCTTTAAATTGTAATTATCTAGGCAAAATTGTTTACACATTTTCTGTTTAAAAACTTTTCTTCCCTAAAACCTATCAACCTTAGATAATTGATTTTGTACAGCTACTTAATGTATGTTAGCAAATTGAATATAAATTTTTAAACAAATAGAGGCTATTTAGAAAATTTTTGCCCTCTGCCCTTATGCGCTTGCGAGCTCTACCCGAAGGAGCAGCAGTATCCTTTAGGACTGCCTTCAAGGGCGAAGCTCATTCAATAAATCAAGGATTAATATCGTGTTAATAACTAATTTGAACTGGATAGCAAATTGTTTCGGAATCTTATCATTACTAGGATTTACTCTGGCATTTGCTCCCGTCCTAGCAAGTATCTTAAATTATAAACTTAATAAGATAGCAATGCTCACAGTAGCTCGTTGGGGTTTAATAATCGCTATTTTCTTTAGTTTAAGCCATGGCTTATTGATGACACAGAAAGAAAATATTAATTTTTACGATTTCAAGACCTACTGGATTTATGCCGAAGGTATATTAACATTTAATTTACTGGTATTTTTGGTTTTTAGTTTTACCGAAATTAAATCAAACCTTAAAAGATTTACCTATTTTATTTATGCTTTATTATTTCTCCTCGGTTGTCATCTTTGGAGCTCAGTTGTACCTATTTTTTGATTATTTCCCAGCCTAAATACGTGGTAATTCGCTTATAGAGTCACCGTTACACCGCCGTAAAAGCGGTGCGACCCCGGTCGGGTTCCCCGACCTAGGGAAGCGGTCGAAACCTGCTCGGGTTTCCCGAGCTAGCGGTCAGACCCCAGCGAGGTTTCCTCGCTATGGGAATGCTGACCAAGAGAAGGAACGCCGACCAAGAGACGCGCACCAAGAGACGACGGTGCCTGTCTTGGGCAGCATCGGGAAGGGGGGAGTATTTTGTCAGGTTCTATTGGTTCAACACCAGGAATCGAATTGTTATCCCCCATTCCCGCCCTTGCGCGACGCGAAGCTAGTCCTTTAGGGTCTTTCGCCGCCCTAAAGGATACCGCTCCGCATAACGCGGGGTCTGCCCGCTGCGGTGACCGGTGTTCCCCGGTCAGGTTTTTTACAAAGGAGTGAAGCTTTAGGATAAATTATCAAGAAAAACTTATTTTTTGGACGGCAAGAAACTCAAAATCTATCCTTATCTATCCAGCTACTGATGTTCCCATCCTTAATAAGATGTATCTTTAATAACAATTAGTTTGCTAGATTGGGAGGGAGTTAACAAAAAATTAAGCTTTTCTTCTCTCCTCTGCACCCTGCACCCTTGCATATTCTTAAGCATTAAATATAAAAATCATACACTTGAAGGTTTGCCCGTCTCCCTGACTCCTAATCAAATTATTACTTATGCAACTTTCCTTACTCAGCAAAAAAAAATTCCTTTTACCCTCCATACTCGTCATGATAACTGGAGGAGTGATTCTTATTGGCACAACTGCCTATGTTGCAACCCAAAATTTTGGCTCGCAAAAAAGCTTAGAAGAACTGACCGTGCCAGTGACCAAAGGCAATTTAAATGTCAAGATATCAGCCAGTGGCAAAGTAGAACCAATCAAAAATGTCAATGTCAGTCCGAAAAATCCTGGGCGTTTGGTTGAGTTATTGGTTGAGCAAGGAGACAAAGTAGTTGCCGGGCAAACCTTAGCAGTCATGGAAAATTTGGAAATCCAAGCTCAAACTGCCCAATCCAAAGCACGACTACAACAAGCTAAGGCTGATTTACAACAAAATAAGATCAAGATTTCGGGAGATATTCGTCAGGCTAGAGCTCGATTAGCCCAAACTGAAGCTCGCCTGGCGCAAGCTAACGCGAGAATTCCTAAAGATATATCACAAACTCAAGCTCAACTAAATTCGGCAGAGTCAAGACTGAAACTTACTCAAGAGAGGATTAGAAGGAATCAGTATTTAGTTGAAAAAGGAGCGATTTCCCAAGATAGCTACGATGAAGCAGTCAATGAAAATCAAAATGCTTTAGCAGCTATTGCCGAGATTAAACAGCGTCTCGAACAGCTTCAAACTACGAGAAATCCTGAAATCAGTCAGTTAGAAGCTGAAGTATCAGAAAGGAAACTTGCTCTAGAGCAAAGAGAAAAAAGTTATCAAGATGAAATTAATGCTTTACAGGCTCAGGTCGCTCTGGCGCAAGCAAATCTAGAACAATCCAAGATTCAATATAATGACACTATAGTCAAAGCTCCTTTTGATGGTATTATTACCCAGAGATATGCAGTAGAAGGGTCTTTTGTTACTCCTGCAACTTCAGGATCTACGTCAGCTTCGGCATCGGCAACTTCTATTTTTGCTTTGGCTCAAGGCTTGGAAATTATCGCCAAAGTACCAGAAGTCGATATTGGACAACTCTCTCAAGGGCAAAAAGTGGAAATTATCGCCGATTCTTATCCTGAGGATGTTTTTACCGGAACTGTCAAGCGGATTGCTCCAGAAGCGATTGTAGAAGATAATGTGACTTCTTTTGAGGTGAGAATTACTCTGTTAACAGGTCAAGATAAATTACGTTCCAAGATGAATGTCGATGTCACTTTTCTGGGTCAAGAATTAAAGAATAGTTTAGTTGTCCCCACAGTCGCGATCGTAACTCAGGAAGGAGCAACGGGAGTGATGATTTTAAATGAAAAAAATAAACCAGAATTTATGCCTGTGAAAATCGGACTCACCCTACAGGATAAGACTCAAATATTGGAGGGGGTGAAGGCTGATGATCGGGTTTTTATCGATATGCCAGATCAAGGGAGAAAGTGAGCTTAGATGAAAAGTTTTAAGAAAAATTTTAAATATTTCAGGATAGCTAGTAAGATGCTGCTGGCGAACAAACTTCACAGCAGTCTGACAATATTGGGTTTAATTATTGGTAACGCTTCTGTGATCGCAATGGTGGGGGTAGGAGCAGCAGCTCAGAAATTAGCAACCTCTGAACTTGAGTCCTTTGGTCCGAATATGCTGTATATCATTCCTGATAATCGCAACTTGCAGCGAGCAACCTTGGGAAAACCGAGGACGCTAGTACTTTCAGATGCCGAAGCGATCGCGAATCAGGTGCCCTCGATCCAGGCAGTTGCTCCCCAGATCCGAGAAAAAGAGTTTGTGACCTACAGTAACAAAAACATCAAGGCTCAACTTGTGGGGACAACTCCAGAATTCCTTGTGGTGCGTAATTTTAAGGTAGCTGCGGGAGGCAATTTTTTTACAGCTCAAGATTTAACGCGCAGCAATCAGGTTGTGGTCATCGGTCCAGAATTAGCCAAGAGACTATTTGAGGATCAAAATCCTATTGGTAGGAAATTGCGGATCAAAGGTGTTAGCTTTCAAGTAATTGGGGTGATGGAACCCAAAGGCTCACTCATGGAAAGCAATCAGGATGAAGCGGCTTTTATCCCCCTGACAACGATGGTAAACCGACTTGTGGGCAAAACATCTCCCTATGGAATAGAAGTATCAACGATCGCCTTTTCGGCCAAGGATAAAAATAGCGTCCGCGCCGCACAATTTCAAGTAAGTAACCTCCTGCGGCTGCGACATAAAATTACCGATTCTGATGATTTTATTATTCATAGCCAGAAAAAGTTTCTTCAGACCTCTAACCTGATCGCCATTGCTCTGACCATTACCTTGGCAGCGATCGCTAGTATTTCCCTTTTGGTTGCGGGGATTGGCATCATGAACATCATGTTAATGTCAGTTAAAGCCCGCACTTCAGAAATTGGTCTGCGCAAAGCCGTAGGTGCTTGCCAACAAGATATTTTAATTCAGTTTCTCATTGAAGCTGTGATTCTGTCAGTAGCTGGTGGCTTCATAGGCACCATCATCGGCGCTAGTGGAGTGATACTCATCGGTGCCGTAACCCCTCTTAATACCGGTGTTTCCGCGATCACTATTGCTCTCACCGTAGGGGTGTCGGGAAGCATTGGTCTATTTTTTGGTGTTGTCCCAGCACGACAGGCGGCCAAACTCGACCCCATTGTTGCCTTAAGGAGTTCCTAGAATGCAGAGCAAATCAAGTTTCCAGTCCAGTTTATCAGCAACCAGGATAGTTCCTCGTCCTGGGCATCAGAAAGCGATGATCCAGCTCGAAAAGGTTTTCAAGATCTATGGCAGTGGCAATACAGAGGTGCAAGCCTTGGCTAATGTTAGCCTGACGGTGGAACAGGGAGACTATTGCGCGATCATGGGCGCTTCTGGTTCGGGCAAATCGACAGTGATGAATATTATTGGCTGCTTAGATACAGCTACCTCGGGAGGTTATTACCTAGATGGGCAGAATGTCGCCCAACTCAGCGAGAGGCAATTAGCTAGGATTCGCAATTTAAAAATTGGTTTCGTCTTCCAACAATTCCATTTGTTACCCCAGCTCAGTGCCTTAGAAAATGTTATGCTGCCGCTGATTTATGCCGATGTCCCAGACCAAGAACAACGCCGAAGGGCGATCGCAGCCCTCCAGCAAGTGGGCTTGGGGCACCGTTTAGACAATAGACCAAATCAACTATCTGGGGGACAGCAGCAACGGTTAGCGATCGCTCGCGCCATTGTCAATCGACCGATTTTACTGCTAGCAGACGAACCAACCGGAGCCCTAGATTCTCAAACAACCCGAGAAGTGATGGACATTTTCACTGAGTTAAATAGCAATGGGATTACTATTGTTACCGTAACTCATGACCCAGAGGTCGCTCGTCTGACTCGTCGCATTATCTGGTTTCGCGATGGTCGAGTTGAAGGACAGTCAAAAGAAAGAGTTGAGACCTAACAGTGGCAATTGGGAAATGATCTTATCTTTATTATTGCAGTACCATGACACCCCTGATGGAAGCAAATATAGTACAGTTTCGAGAAATTCAGCCTGCTCTGAACTCTCACCTGACCCTTTATATGCTAGAAACCTTTGGAGCATCAATTAAATTAATTAGCCAATATTCTCCTCAGGATTTAAGAGTTCAACTTTGGACTAACACCTTAAATAAATTCAATAGCGAAGGTTATTGGCATGCCCTAGAATTGCCCTATCATTCCCAAGAATCACAACATATCTCTATTTTTAAAGGTTCTTTTATCCCCACCAGTGAAGGCAATTATCAATTTACTTATCGAGTAGGATTAAAACAGCAGTCTGGACAATGGCAATGGGCGGGGAAGTTTGGGGAAAACGGTTTTCTTCGTGTTGAAGCCCCTTCTGCTCAAATGATTTGGACCCAAGGTCCTAGTTACGTCGAAATTCTACCTCGGGTATATGTTGGTAACTTTATCGCTGCGTCCAAAGCTTCTGAACTTAAGTTTGATGCTGTTCTCAACTTAGCAGAAGAATTTCTTTTGAATTTTCCTGGGGACGCTGGAATTGCTTATCAGCAACTAGGTGTCTTAGATGGAGCGGAACATCCCATCCCTACAGAAGTTCTAGAAGAAGCAATTTTTTGGATTGAGAAGCAACTTCAGCAAGGCAATAAAAAGGTTCTGATTAACTGCCGGGCGGGAATTGGCAGAAGCGGTTCTGTTGGTCTGGCTTATTGTTTTTATAAATATCCTCAATGGAGTTATCGACAAACCTTGGACTATGTTTGGAGCAAGAAAGCCGATATATATCCGCACCAACAGCTTCAGCCGAGTTTAGAACGATTGTTTCCTAGAGATCCTAGTGCGATCGCTGATCTGTAGTATAGCCACGAAAACCAATATTATAAAGCCTTAAAAAGAACTAACAAACCCACCTCATCGAGTTAATCACTACATCAATAACTCTTATTTTAAGAATTCAATCAATATAATTTGTTGGGTTTTACTCTGTGCAACCCAACCTTCTGTTCTCTCATATCATTGAAGATTGCGAGCAACTGCAATTATTCATTCTTAAATATTTGTTCTATAATTAGCCCATCAGCTTCACTGATGAAGCATTTTGTAAGCCTATTTGATTGGTAAAGTTTCATCGAACCGATATGTCATACCAATGTTTTGTTGATCAAACAAATATCACCTTAATCACAGCGTTCGAGAATAGTAAAATCAGACTCAATGACCTAGATATGTTCACCACAGCCAGATTTCCTAAGAAAAATAAAATCTTTAGTTAGTTTGAAGAAATTCTATGATGCTGAATCGTTTTGTCAATAAACTCTTGTTCAAAATTCCTCAAGTCAAAGGAATTGTCAAAGAAAAAAAGCAAATCCAATTTGAATATCAAGCCATAGTAGAAGAACTACAAGTTCAGGAAACTCAACGACGAGATTTTATCACTTTTCTCTATCAAAAAGTTTTGCAAAGAGAGCCACAAGAATCTGAAGTAAAACAATGGTTGAAGACAAATTATAATAATCAACAATTACTCGATTCATTTCTCAATTCTGAAGAATATCAAGAATTAAATAAAAAACAAGTATTATTTAATAATTTAGCTAACTTACCAGGAGTTATTACCAAAGCAGAAACTATTGATGCTTATATTGCCTATCCAGGAAGCGATCGCGTACAATTGAATTTTGCTCTCAATGGCAAGCCATTCCAACTAGATGATTTGTTAGAATGCCTAGATTTTCTAGCAGCCAAAGCTTTGATTGGTTCACAAAGAAATTGTTTTTTAGATATTGGAGCAAACATCGGATCGACATCTATTTTTGCCCTTAAAAGTAAATATTTTGAGCAAGCAATTTGCTTCGAACCTTCACAAGTAAATTATCAGTTTTTACTCTGGAATAGTCAGCTCAATAGTTTACATGATAAAATCCAATGTCTTAAATATGGAGTAGCTAATGTTACCGGCGAACAAGAGTTAATCCGTAGTCCTAATGATTGTGGTGACTTTCGTCTAAATTTTGCGTCAACTCAGGCGACAAATAATGATTTATTTGCCGAAACGACTTTTACTTCAGAGAAAGTTAATTTTACAACTCTCGATCATCTATTAGCCAACAAGACTTTTGAGATCGATAATATCGGTGTAATTTGGATCGATTGTCAAGGAAGTGAAGGTTTAGTTTTTGCGGGAGGGCATAACTTTTTTCAACAGTTATCAGTTCCTATCCATACAGAATTTTGGCCCTATGGCTTAAAAAGACTAAATTGTCAGGAACAATATTTCGATTTTCTGAATAATTATGGCAAAGCATTTGTGCGCTTTGTTAATAATCAACCCCAATATCTAGATTGGCAATATTTGACCAATTATTATGAGCAAAATATTAGTACAGGAAAAGTTTGCAATATTTTAATTTTGCCTAATTAGTTAAACCAGCCATAGTTAATCAAAAATTGGCAACTCTAAAAATAACATCACTACCATTGAGATCAACATCTTGAATATTGATCTGATTTAATTCTAGTTCAAGTTTTTGCCTGATTTTCCCGGGAGATAATCCCAATCTTTGAGATATTTCGTTAATATCAAGGCTGACATTACCAACTTTAATTTTACTATTTGAATCGAAAATTAATCTACCATTTTGGGCTCTTGGCTGACCTTGAATGCCAATATAAACATCTTGATTTTTTAACTGAGGAAAAATATTGAATGCCTGGTCTAAAACCTTTTTTTGACTTTTTGTGAGACTTTCTGCGGGAATCTGTGAAGGAGTGATCGCAGCTCCAATTTCGATAGTGTCATCTTTAACTGTTGTCTGAATTGACTTTGCTACTTGTAAAATTTCTTTCTGATTAGAATGATCGACAAAGTTGGTAATAAGAAGCTGATTTATTTCTTGTTCATTCAACTTGATATCTACACTATTATTAGAATTATTAGATTCTGGAGTTGACTGCTGGATTTGCTGCTGAATTTTATCAGTAATTTGGGTTTTAGCCGCTTGAATATCTGAGGTATCTTTGATGTTAATTGCTTGATTAATACTAGAGTTTTCACTTTGATACCATTCAGGTACTTTGGTCAATTGAAGCCAGTAATGGTAAGTATAAGCAGTGCCTCCGACTAGCAGTAACGATGAAATAATTATCAATTTTCTAACCATAAATTAACCTTCCCCACATCACAATGTAGCACTTAAAAAATAGGTATTTTTCTGGAATTAGCGTTGCTGCCTCTCTCATAACGAGATCACAAAAATGTAAATAACACTCACACAATGTAGAACGAACTTTTACAATGTAGACTGAACTTTAGATTTTGGTAACAAATTGTAAAAAATTGAGGAACGAACGCCAATATACTTCATTACTAAGACACTTAAAGCGATGTTCCACATTACCAAAGATACTGTAGTTGCAATCGCAGCTCCCACACTACCGAAGATGGGAATTAACACTGCATTCAAGACTAAATTAATCGCTGCCGCAATTCCAAAAACCACCACTGATTGATTTTGATGTCCTGTCATAACCATTAAACAACCGACAGAGCCACATACGGCATCTAATACTCTACCCAAAACCAAGATTTTGAGTTCCCAGTCAACTGTAAGGAAATCTGTGCCAAAGATTCCTAAAATAGCCTGGGAAAAAGTCATAAATAAGAGCCCCAAGACTAAAGATGGCCAAAAAATCCAAGCAGTAACGGTGGCAACAACCTTTTGTAAACCTAGAATATCTTCTCGATAATAGAGTGCTACAAAAGCAGGAGCAACCACTGTATTGACAGTTTGTAAAATAATACTGATTAACATGGCCGTTTTGATGGCAGCACTATAGGTTCCTGCCTGTTCTGGGCCTAGAAAATTCCCTACCATCACAATATCGGTTTGATTCAAGATCACAATAAAGGAACCTTGAAGCAACAATACCAAGGAAATACTAAACCATTCTTTGTAGTCATAAATCGGGTCTGCAGGCTCAAATTCTCGATTTATCTTGTCTCCAATGAACCATCTTTGCCCTAAAAGCACTACTACTAAAAGACCTGTGGCTAGAGAAATCATGGGGATGCTAGTAATGGGAATATCAGATTCGATCGCCACTAATCCCGCACACAAAATTAGTACCGGCCAAACGATTTGGTAGGGGGCATAAGCTAAGGTAACATCTTCTAAGGCTCTGCTCGCTTCTAGGTGCAGTTGTACTAATCCCTGGAGGGGAATCAACCAGACTCCAATCAGTAAGGGAGTAGTATAGGCAAAAGTGCGCTCAGGATCTAGTAGCAACAGAATTCCTGTTCCGAATAGGGCAATTAAACAACCAGCAAGTAAGACAATTGAGCAACTGCCCTTAAAGATACCCCGCAAACGTCCCCAGTCTTCTCGAACACGATATTCTGAGATCAAACGCAAATTAGTACGAGCCAAACCAAGCCCCGCGAAAATTCCCAGCAGGAGAGACCAGGCCATTACATATTCATAAATGCCATATTCAGTCTTCCCCATCCAGCGAGCGAGAACAACTTGCAGTAAGTAAGTAAGACTCACTCCCCCCACTTGGATAATCAAAGCTACGCCAGTATCTTTTGCTAAATTCCATAGTTGGCTAGATTCCTGGCTATTGGAGACTGAGGTTTGAGTCATAAATACTAACTAATTAAATTTTTGATGATAAATTATTATCTTTGACCTATAGAATAGCTGGTTTAAATTTAAGAATCGACTTTTCGAGAAATTACATCTGCTAATATTCGGAGACTGCTAAAATTTTCTGGATCTAATTCTGAATCGTCAAATTCAAGATCAAAATGTTGTTCTATGGCTGAGATAAATTCCACAATCTGAACTGAATCTAACTCCAAGCCTCCCTCCAACAAAGGGGCATTATCATCAATATCTTCTACCTTAAGATGATCATCCTCGAAAGCTGTGATAAGAATAGTTTTGAGTTGACTGACCAATTCTGTTGAAATTGTTGTAGACATAGTTTTAATCGTATGTGTTAAAAAATTAGCACTTAACAAAGATTTTCTAAAAAATTCTCAGTTGATTATCCCTTTTACTATGTAATCAGTTCTAATTCAATTAGAATGTTTTTAGATTTACTTTTGGCATCTTTCCCTATGGTGACTGTTGATACTTCCAGAATATTTTTTCACTGAAGTACAGTTCAAACTACAATAGGTGGCAATGAGCTTCTATTAGTTCCCAATCTAATATTTGATCATAAAATCTAATACTTGATCATAAGGAATATACCAAAATCTCTCTGAAAATATACCAAAATACCTCAAGAAGATACCAAGATCTGGATTCAGTTTAAATATCTTCATTATTTTCTGGCTATGCAGATTGTTAAAACATTCAACGGAGAGAGAGGGATTCGAACCCTCGAACGAGTTACCCCGTTACAGCATTTCCAGTGCTGCGCCTTCGACCACTCGGCCATCTCTCCAGACACCGCGATTTACAATTATACATGGCATGAGTGGGTTTTACAAATAAAGTTTAAAACGGAGGCAAGTTGGGGAAGATGAGGGAGTTAGGGAAGAAAAAGTTTCGATTCTCTATTTAATTTCACTCAGCTCCTTATATAATGATCTGATGAGTAAATTACATACAGTTACAGTACGCGATCGCAATAGAGGAACAACTCATATATTAGAAGTTCCAGAGGATCGCTATATATTACATAGTGCCGAATCACAGGGAGTTACCTTACCTTTCTCTTGTCGTAACGGAGCCTGTACCGCCTGTGCAGTGAGAATCCTCTCGGGAGAACTAGAACAACCAGAAGCAATGGGAATTTCTCCTGAACTGAAAAAACAGGGTTATGCCCTATTATGTGTTAGTTATCCCCGTTCTGATTTAGAAGTCGAAACTCAGGATGAAGACGAAGTTTACAAACTGCAATTTGGGCGTTACTTTGCCAAAGGAAAAGTTAGATTTGGGTTACCCTTAGATGAGGAATAATATTTAACATTGATCAGTGAAGATTCTGAGGAAGATTGTTGTTTGTAGTCTTTGTTTTTGGTTACTTTGGGGTTGTTCTGGAGATCATGAGCCAATAAATTTGATTTCTGTTCAGGTAGAACGAGTTGTGAGTGGACAAACTCTAGAAGTAATGTTCGAAGGGAAGTTGACTAGGGCAAGAATCGTGGGTATTGTGCTGCCGAAATCTTTAGATACGTCCGCTAAAGCAGCAGCAAAAACCAAACTGATCGAGTTAGTGGGTAATACCACAGTGCAATTGGAATTAGAAACGGAGAATCGAGATCCCTATAATCGTCTTTTGACTCATGTCTGGCATAATAATGACTTAGTAAGCGAAGAGTTACTGAAAGAAGGCTATGTGATGGCCAATACCAAATATCCCAACAAATATAGCCAAGAACTTTTTTATGCTCAAGAATATGCTCGCATACTAGGTTATGGTATTTGGGACAATGAATAATTAATAATTAATAATGAGTCAATTACAAGTATTTTTAGATATTGCTAGTGAGGCTGCCTTAGAAGCGGGGGCGATCTTACAAGATAAATTTCGTAATCTTAAAAATGTTGAAGAAAAAGGTCGCTCTGGGGACTTAGTAACTGAAGCCGATAAAGCAGCTGAAGCTTTGGTGCTCAAAGTTCTTAATCGCCATTTTCCTGAGCATCAGATTTTGGCAGAAGAATCGGGAACCTTAGGGGGAAATCAGAGTAAATATCTATGGGCAATCGATCCTTTAGATGGTACAACTAATTATGCTCATGGTTATCCTATATCAGCGGTGTCTATTGGGTTAATGATTGACGGGATTCCTCAAGTGGGAGTAGTTTATAATCCTTTTCGCAATGAATTATTTCGCGCTGCTAAGGGTTTAGGTGCAACTTGTAATCGTCGTCCCATTCAGGTTTCACAAACGGCTCAACTCAAAGATACGCTTTTAGTAACAGGTTTTGCTTACGATAGAAGGGAAACTACCGATAATAACTATGCCGAGTTTTGTTATCTAACTCATCTTACCCAGGGAGTACGTCGTAGTGGTTCGGCTTCTCTTGATTTAACCGATGTAGCTTGTGGCAGATTGGATGGTTATTGGGAAAGAGGTTTAAGTCCTTGGGATATTACAGCGGGAATTGTTATTGTAGAAGAAGCTGGCGGCTTGGTAACTGCTTATGATAAAAGTAATATAGATATAGCATCTGGTCGTCTTTTGGTTACTAACGGTAAAATTCACGATAGTCTTAGTCAAGCACTTTTGGAAACTCCCCGTTTACCATCAGATTTGTATAATTAGAAATATAGCGATCGCGCTTTTATGCTCAATTTAAATCAATTACACAATGCTTTTACTCTGTTTTTAAGTTTATTAGTCGAAGCTATCCCTTTCTTGTTATTGGGAGTATTGCTTTCTAGCTTTTTGTTATTGGTAGTTGATGAACGTAATTTAATTGCCAAGTTCCCCAGGAATCCAGTCTTGGGAGCTTTAGTGGGAAGTTGTGTTGGTTTTCTATTTCCTGTCTGCGAATGTGGCAATGTTCCTGTGGCAAGAAGACTCTTATTAAAAGGAGTATCCCCTGCAGTTTCGATCTCGTTTTTATTGGCAGCACCGACGATTAATCCTGTGGTCATCTGGTCTACTTGGGTAGCATTTGGAGATCGACCACAAATTGTAATTTTAAGAGTGGTCTTTTCTTTGATAATTGCTACGGTTGTCGGGATTATTTTTAGTGTCCAAAAAAATGCTCAGGGTTTGATGCAGCCTGCGTTGGCAAAACGTCTTAAATTTGCTTTTCAACCTAATAGTTTGCAGCCTGATTTATTAAATCAAGAGGAAGTTCCCTTTTTGTTACAGTCTGGAACTTTTTTGCTGAATAATACTGGCAAAACTCAACCCATGGATCAATCATTGATATCGAGTTCTTTTAATAATAATCCCTCAGGTAATTTTTTATTATCTAGAAAATGGCAACTTTTTCTAGATAATGTCAATCAGGAGTTACAAGAATTGGGAGGAATGCTTATTATCGGCAGCGCGATCGCCGCTAGTATTCAAGTTTTTGTGCCTCGGGACATAGTTTTTAGTTTGGGACAAGATAATATCACCTCAATTCTGGCGATGATGTTATTAGCGGCAATTGTTTCTATTTGCTCTACGGTAGATTCCTTTTTTGCCTTGTCTTTTGCGGGGACTTTTACTAGTAGTTCTCTCCTAGCATTTCTGGTATTTGGCCCGACGATAGATATTAAAGCAATTGGTTTAATGTTATCGATATTTAAACCTAAAATTATTATTTATCTTTTTGCGATTGTTGCTCAATTAACTTTTTTGATGACATTTATTCATAGTTATTTATATTAAGTTGCTGTGCTAAATAAATTTACTAAAGTCTATTTTAGGAGCGAGAAACTAAGATTTAGACTGATAAATATTAAATATTAAATGCTAAATGAAGAGAAAAAAGCGAAATCGTTTTAATAAGTTGACCGGGGAACACCGGTCACCGCAGGCACCGTCGTCTCTTGGTGCGCGTTCCCTAGGTCGGGAGACCCGACCGGGGTCGCACCGCTTTTACGGCGGTGTAACGGTGACTCCTTGGCTGGCAATATTGGCCATTTTAACTTGGAGCGCTTTATTATTGAACTATGCGGTAACTGGTCAGTATAAATTACTAATCCATCCTAATTATTTCTATTTAATGCTTGCTAGTAGTATTTGTTTATTGTTGCTCGGCATATTTCGTAGCTTATTACTATTCAATTCTCCCCCAAATCAAACAGAAAAAAATGAACATATTACTTTGTTTCCTCCTGGTTTCGGAAGTCTCTTATTACTACTAGTCGCGATCGCAGGTTGGCTAATTCCCCCCAATGTTCTCAGCAGCACCGCCGCCTTACAAAGAGGAGTCGCTGAGACTTTACCTGCTACTAATTCCCAACCTCAAGCCTTTGTCACCAGTATTAAGCCCGAAGAGCGATCGCTTATAGATTGGGTCAGAACTTTAAATGCTTATCCTGAACCCGATGCTTATCAAGGGCAGCCAGCTCATATTACTGGATTTGTGATCGATCTACCCGAACTTCCCGACAATTACCTATTTCTGGCTCGTTTTATTATTACCTGTTGCGCGGTAGATGCCTACCCCGTCGGAATTCCCATACAATTGAATGATCCGCAAAAAAAATATCCCCCCGATACTTGGTTAGAAATCACAGGAAATATGACTACTGCTACTTTGGCAGTTCGCGATCGCACTGAACAAATTCGGGAAAAACGGCAACTAGTTGTCTCCGCAACTACCATTAAACCAATTCCGACCCCTGCTGATCCCTATGGACATTAAATATCAAAAATTCAACATTAAATATTGACGCTTGCGCAGCTCTACCCAAAGGGTCTCGACCCTGCGCCGTTGCACGGCGTTTATCCAGAGCACCGATCTGTTTACCCAGCTCCGTGTTCTGGGGACAAGCCCAGCTCCGTGTTCTGGGCTAAGGAAGCGGTGGAAGCCCGCGTCGGCGTAAGACGCAAGGGAATGTCCACCAAGATACGCGCGAGTTTAAGCATTGAGCACCACATCATTAGTAATTGACAAAATTAATGAGGATACAAGCCATAGATAAAATAGCGATCGCATTAATTATGACCTTAAGTTGTCTGATTGGTTTTGTGGTTTGGGGAACCAATGCTTGTGGGAGCAACTGCCCTTTCCAAGTTAAACCCCAAGTCACTCAATTTAGTTGGCAAGACAAAAAAATTGGCAGCGAAGATCGGGCATTTTTATTAACTTTTAATCGTCCGATGGATCGCGATAGCATTGAAGCTAACTTAGTCATCGAACCGCCCTTACCAGGAAAAATCAGTTGGTCAGGGAATAAACTAGCCTATACTTTAAATGCTCCTGCACCCTATGGCGAAAACTATCGGCTCTTTATCGAAGATGGTCAACAACAATTTACTGGTGGTAAACAATCAGGAGAGAAAATACAACCCTTTTTTGGTAAATTTCATAGTCGCGATCGCGCTTTTGCCTATATTGGGAATCAAGGAAAAGAGCAAGGGAGATTAATTCTCTATAACTGGACGCAACAAGAAAAAACTATTCTCACTCCTCCCGATCTCATCGTATTTGACTTTGAACCCTATCACCAAAGCGATCGCATTCTCTTCTCCGCTGCGAACAAGCAAGATGGCATAGATGGCATTAGGAAATTGCAACTGTATACTGTTACCACCCAACTCAATCAAGAATCCCCCACCGAATCCAGCGCCGCGATCGAGTTAGTCTTAGACAATCAAAAATATCAAAATAATAAATTCGATCTTTCTCAAGACGGTCAGACCATTATTGTGCAGCGGATCAACCGCCAAAAACCCGCCGATTTTGGACTTTGGAAAATTACAGCCAATAATCCTCCCCAACGCCTACCCAAATCCCAAGGAGGAGATTTTTTATTAACTCCAGACAGTCAAACCCTTGCTGTTGCTCAGGGCGAAGGCATAGCTTTATTGCCATTGACCCCTAATGACCAACCCTTAGACTTTTTACCGAAATTTGGGAAAGTTGTTAGCTTCTCTCCCGATGGTACAGCAGCAGCTATGATTAACTACAATACTGACAATGCCGAATTGCGATATACCAGTTCTCTGTTTTATGTCAACAATCAAGGAATCGAAAAAGAATTAATCAATCTAGAAGGCTCGATTATCGATTGTCAGTTTAATCCTAACGCAACTCATCTTTACTGCTTACTGACAGAGTTACGTTCTGAGCCAGAATTTTACGAACAACCCTATCTCGCAGAAATTAACCTCAAGACTACCGAAATTATCCCTTTACTAGCTTTACCCCAATACCAAGATAGTAAAATAAGCGTTGCTCCTGATGGTTTGGGAGTTTTATTCGATCAAGTTTTAACCACCAATGAAGAATTAACAGAAAAGCCATCTGGTAATGGCTCATCAGATGTAATTAATAGTCGGATGTGGCTCCTCATCCCACCTACTGATCAAACTTCTATCCACCAAGTAGAGCAATTACCTCTAGTTGGTTTTCACCCTCAATGGTTACCTTGAAAAGCGTAACCTCATAATCATCATAATATTATTTTACATCTCAGCTTGTGGTAGTGCGTTTATAATATCTAAATTACTTGATTAAGTTGACAATTAACCAATCAAAAATGTTTTTTTAATTGGATTATAATCTTTTAATTATCAACTTTCAATTTAATCTAAAACTTTTTTGTAATGTCAACAATAATTAATCCTACTATTCCTTTTAGTTCATCACCTCTTCCTGGCGGAGGCTTAGAGATTGTAGGCTTTGAAGATCAAGTTAATAGACTAAATGGTTCAGAACAGGCAGACTCCATTACTGGTGGTAATCTAGGAGATCTTTTAAGCGGGTTATCTGGAGACGATACTATCGTAGGTGGACAAGGAAATGACATCTTGCGAGGTGGAGAAGGAAATGACAATCTTGAAGGGAATGAAGGTAGTGATCTTCTAGTCGGAGATGCAGGTGCAGATACTCTCAGTGGGGGAGAAGGAGATGATACTTTAATTTCAGGTAATACTCTCGTTCTTCTTGATGGTGGTACAGGTCAAGATATGCTAGTTGCTGCGGGGGGAGGTAACACTCTCACTGGAGGTTCGGAAATAGATCAGTTTGAATTAGATCTGACCCAAAGATTAGTAGATCCCCTGGATCAAATTACCGACTATCAAACGGGAGAAAAAATTCTTGTTAAAGGGAATGTTCCGTCAGGTACAATTAGCTATGATCCAGACACAGGGATACTTTCTCTCAACGGACAAGCGATCGCCCAGCTAGCAACTGGTCTTAACATCAACCCTAATGATGTTGAATATTTAGCAATTAATAAATTAGATGGTACAGAACAGAATGATGCGATCGCTGGTGGTGATTTAGCTGATATTATAAACGGTTTGGCTGGCAATGATACCCTTGCTGGGAGAGCGAATAATGATACTATTCAAGGCGGATCTGGCAACGATCTGCTTCGAGGCAATACAGGAAATGATTTGCTAGTAGACGCACCTGGTAATAATACTTTAGAAGGGGGGCAAGGGAATGATACTCTCCAAGCTGGGTACCAAGATAGCCTTGGTGGGGGGAATGGAAATGATGTTTTAATCGTTGCTGATGGAAATAGTACTCTCAGTGGGGGTACGGGTGCAGACAGTTTTCAATTTGATTTTTCCCGAAGGATACCTAATGTTGTGAATCAAATATCTGATTTCGACCCAGGAGCAGATTCTATTGTTATTCGGGGAATTGGGGAAACCAGAGATCTTAATTACGATCCCACCACTGGAATCCTTTCTCTCAACGGTCAAGCCATAATTCAACTAGGTACAGACCTTGAGATTAATGAAGATGATATCGAGTTTATCTAAAGAAAAAAGAAAATTTTAATTGAGATTTCTTTCCTTGATAATTGCTCAAATAAGCGAATAGTAATAGTAATTGATGTGATGCCAAATTAATTAGGGTTTACAACACATACAATTTAGGTAGGGGTTAGGCACTGCCCAATCCCTATATTATAAGCACTACGTAATTTGGTTAGGACATTGGTAAATGCCCAGCCTATGATTAGTAAACTTTTGACTTCCCCTCCTCGGAGGGGTTAGGGGTGGGTGACTTGCGCGTAGCGCTATATCTGTCGCATTCTTTATTCAAATTGGTATGACGAGGAATTACAATTAGCAGAAGTCTTGGGAACGCGATTATGTTTATTATTAGTAGGGTAAGTTGTTAAAGTAACAGTGCCATCTTCACGAATAATTACTCCTCTTGCTGGATAAATATATCCATTATCTGTTTTAAATGGTTTAATATCATCAGGAATGTAATTATAATTAAGCTCTTCTTGACTTGTCTGGTTCTCCTCTATAGTAAGAGCAGTAAGTTCTTTCTCCTTGTCTACTGTAATAGGTTTACCGTCAGGGATTAAAGCATCAGCAGTAAAAGGTGCAGTGGGTTCAGGTGGTGCGCCTCCTTTTCCCTTATAGGTTAAGCTAGTTCCTCCTCCTCTAGGAGAACAAGATTCAGTCGCAATAGTTTCTGCGGAGACGGGGTTAGTCGGTAATCTATCTGTGCGTTGAAGAGGATTGGTGTCAGGTGAATTAATAATAACAATACCATCTAAACCAAATTCAGAACTGGCATCAATATCATTAGTATCATTTAACTTACCTGCTGTACCTTTGCTTTCTACGAAGCCCAAGAGTCCCTGAGTGATAATCTTTATATTACCTCCTGTTCCTGCCACAGCATTAGCACGAATATCACTACCCAATCCTCTAGAGGGAAAACCAATTACAAACCCAGAATCAATATTTATGTTTCCACCGTCAGCATTGTTAGTTGCTTCGGCAGAAATTGTACTGTTGTTACTGAGTATCAAATTATCTTTGACGAATAAATTAATTGTACTCAAGGAAGGAATTGCTACTTTTTGTAAACTAGTAGTAGTTGCTGAGATTGTTCCTAAATCTAAGTTGATATTTTTAGCACGAATAGTTATTGTGCCACCACTTCCAGATCCGGCGCTATCTGCGGCAATCGTACCTTGGTTAGATAGGTTGACTTCATCGGTAAATTGAGTGGTATCCAAGTTTCCTTCTGCATCAAAAATTCCGATAGTTATGTTTCCCCCATCCCCTTGAGAGCCAGATATGGTATTGGCAAAAACCCCACTTTCAGCACTAACTGGATCAATTGCACTAGTAGCTATAGTATTGGCTGTTTCTTCATCGATGCCCCTGTCTACTATTGCGTCCACTACTGAATTAAATCTGTCCTGAAAAGTGGGATCACTACCATCAATAGTAATCTGATTTTTGATATTAAGATTGATATTCCCAGCACTTTCATTACTAAAAGCAGCAGCCTGAATTTGCCCCCCTCCTAATATTTCTAGGATATCTGCGTTAACTGTAATATTTCCTCCAGCAAAATCGCTGCGACTTCTAGCAGAGATAACTCCTCCATCGGACAAACTAAGTTTAGGAGTATTAACGATAATCTCTCCACCTTGACCTCCTGCTCCAGCTTCTGTACTAGCAAGTAAGCCACTAGAAAAACCCCCTACAGTATTTTCTTCTAGTATGAGAAAAGGGGCAACTCCCGAAATATTAACAGAATCATCTGCATTGACAATAATATTGCCTGCATTACCTTGTCCAAAAGTTGAGGTACGTATTGCTCCTCCTTCTGTAAGAAATAGAGTGTTCGCGGTAATCATTACTTGACCTCCGTCCCCCTGTCCAAAAGTATTACTACGGAGAAAAGCTCCATCTTCTATGGATAAGGAACCTGCTGTAATTGTGATATCGCCGGTATTACCGATAGTTTCTGATTCTGTAAGGCTAAAAATAGCGCTGATAGACTCTTCTTTAATTCCAGATATTAGTATTTCTCCATCTACATCAATTACAACGTTACCAGCATTACCTTGACCACCTTGATTAATTGATGTCTGTATTTGTGATCCTTGTAAAAGAGATAAGGAGTTAGCTTGAATGCTAATAGTTCCCCCGTCTCCTACTGCACTACTTGCTACATTACTAAAAAGATTTCCATCTATAATCTCTGCTTGACCTTGAATATTGAGGTTAATATTACCTGCATTACCCTGACTAAAAGTTGCTGTACTAATTCTTGCGCCATCAACGATGGAAAAAGAACTAGCTGTGATGTTAATATCACCACTGTTGCCTGTTGCCCCTCCAATAACCTGATTTAGAATAGTGCTTGCTCCACTGAGATTAACTGCCCCCGTCGCATTAATATTAATATCCCCCGCTTGTGCACCGTCAAAACCAAAATTGTCTATCTCGCTTTGTAAATTACTGGCACTCAACAACTCAAAATTATTGGCATTAATGTTAATTGAGCCACCTTCTCCATCACTAGTGAAGTCAACCCTAACTTGAGAATTATTTAAAGATACGTTTCCTCTAGGAAGATTATCAGGAAAATTTAAGCTGCCATCTTCATTTATACCGACAGTTTCTGAGGTAGATAAACCACCCAATTCAACTCTTCCACCTGGTGCAACTAATAGCGCATCGTTAAGATCGAGATTGCCCCCAATCAAGTTAATACTTTGATCTTCAGCAACTGATAACAGTGCAAAGTCAGCAACTGCAGTAGCATTTTCATTCCCATTTATTGTGATATCTCCTGGATTATCCCGAATACCCAAACCAAGAGGCGCATTTACCGTTAACAGAGGAGGATTATCCGCATCTAAGGCACTAAACTCGCCATCAGAAAAGATAATACTATCGGCAGTACTACCAAAAAACGAACCCCCAATACTTAATCGGGCACTTTCCCCAAAGATAATTCCCGCCGGATTAATTAGAAACAAATTTGCTGTACCATTAGCTCCCAAGAACCCATTGATATTGGAAATATTGCCCCCTGTAACCCGCGAAAAAATATTGACAATATCTAAAGCATTATTAAAAAAGGCTCTCCCACCATCGGGAACAGAAAATTCCTGAAAACTATGAAATAAATTACCCCCCGCGCGATTCCCATCGTTAATTGTGCCATCAGCATCTACTGTAGTGGAGGTAGTGCCATCGGGTATAACCTGAGCAGCAACAGGCATTAAAACACCAAAAGCCAAAATACTTGAAGTAGTGAGGACAGACAATAATTTACTTGCAATCATAATCCTAACGAGGAAACTTTATTAATAGATATTAATCTATTAATTAATACTACATTTTATTTACTTCAATAATTGTTATTTATTCATCACTATTTTGGAGTTGAAGCGGGTCCGTGAAGTGAAAACTGGAGTTCTGAGAGAAAGGAGTCGGGAGCCAAGAGTTAGGCGTTTCAGGTTCAAAATATTGACATTTTTGAAAACTAGCGGTCGGACCCCGCGGAGGTTTCCTCCGTTTATCCAGAGCACCGATCTGTTTACCCAGCTCCGTGTTCTGGGGACAAGCCCAGCTCCGTGTTCTGGGCTTTGTAAGCAGCTAAGGAACGCGCACCAAGAGAGGGGTTTCAAAAAAGTAGATGCGGTTTGACTACAATATTGTTTGGGATGCAGTAGTCAAGAAAGTTTCTGCTCTTAATATTAAAATCAAAGGTATTTCAAAAAGGCTTAAAAAGAAGGACTAAATAGTTTAAAATTTCTGCTATATTTTCTCCTGTAGCTAGCAAATCTAATGTTTCTTCAAAGCAACTAGTAATTACTATCTACATCAACAGGAAAAGTGGAAATAGCTGCTTTGGGAATTGTCACAGTAGGTTGATTGAGAGTGACTGCTACCATAACTGGTTCGGACATAGTTTCTTTAATCTGAGATGCTGGGGATTTAACTGCTAACTTTAAACTATGATAATTGAAACCAGGAATTACACCAGATATAGCCGCTATGATGGTAGCAGCAATCACGCCACCTCCCCATAAACATAATTTCCGCTGATTACGAGAGCGCTTTACTTCAGCAAATACTTGTTGCGAGATGACCTCAGGAGAGATGTCCTGGGAAATAGGGACATCTAAACTTTGCATCTCGCTTTGTAATTTAATTAGTTGAATATAGATTTTTTTTATTTCCGGATCGTTATCGAGTAATTGTTGTACTTGTTGACGCTCTGCTGAGGTAGCTTCGCCATCAATATAAGCACTGAGTAACTCAAAACAATCATCCTCAGTATCTTGTTGCTCAAGATTAGGTTGCCGATATTTTGCAAAATCATCAGATCTAGATGTCATTTTGGCGTCACCACTGAGTTATAGAAAAAAACTAAGAAAATTAATACAACATAATAAAAATCAGAGATAATAATCTCCTCTCCTATTACTAAATTACTATTCATTGAGATAGTTTCGCAAGATAGATTGTAACTTCAATCTTGCTCTGGCAATTCGAGATTTTACCGTACCTAAAGATACTCCCGTCATTGCCGCTATTTCATCATAGGGCAAACCTTCAATTTCTCGCAACACGATAGTAGTACGAAAAGATTCTGGCAATTCTGCGATCGCTTGCTGTAATTTATCGTAAAATTCACTGGTTGCTAGATTATCGCTAGGACTGGGAAGATCTGATGATAATTCCCATTTCACTTCTCCATCTTTGACAGCGTGGGGAGCATCCAAAGATAAGGGTTTAGCGATCCGTTTACGTTTACGTAATTCATCATAAAATAAGTTGGTAGCAATACGACTGAGCCAGCCTCGGAACTTGGCTGGTTCTTGCAATCGCTTAATATTGCGATAAACGCGAATCCAAACTTCTTGGGCAAGATCTGCCCTCTCCTCCCAATCTGGTGCAAGATGATAGAAAAGTCTATTTACATGAGACTGATAGCGGCGCAACAGTTCAGCAAAAGCAATGGGATCTGGTTGAGCCCCTTCTTGACAGCGTAGGATCAAATCGTAATTAGAGAGTTTGTCGGTAGACTCCAATTTTTTAGTAGCGGTCACCTTAACTCCTGACCATGATACAGGAAGAGATTGATTCATGAACTTCTCCAATACAGGATTGAATATTTCCATGATCCATAGACTAAGGAAATTTGCAAAAGTTCCTCAAATTATTGATCAGTTATCAGCTGAAACAACTTGTATTAAAACTTTATATTTCTTTGCGAAGGAAATTTTAGTTATCCATCACCGGGAAAAGGGATTAGGGATTAGGTGAAATAGTTTCTTGATCGAATGATCTAGGCGCTAGCCTAAAAGCAACCTAAACCCTAAAACCTTGTATCTTGAGGAAAGCTCAGATCATAACGATTATGTATTAGCTGGTTCATAATCAGGGGCATAATCTTGTAAAAGACTACTAAGTTGACTAGCTACACCAGAGTCATCTTTTTTCTTGATCGCTTGTCTTTCTGGATAAAATTCGGGTCGATCTAAATAACGGGCGATCGCGTCTTCTACTTGATTTTTGATTAATTCCTCTAATTCTTCTCTAGCTCTTTGACGTTGATAACTAGCACCTTCTTCTGTCGTCGCATATAAAGGCGGTAGACGATTGAGTGCATAAGCTGCAATATCACCGACATCAAGGGAGATTTCACTAGTTTGTTGAATCTCGGCAACTCTGGTAATCGCATCACTAAGAACTAATTCTTCCATGACATTGATAAATTGCTTCCTAGGAACCGCAACTACTTCTCCTGTTAGCAAAGCCCCCATTAACTTGTCCAATGCCATATATTCTTCTACAGACAATTCTGCTGCAGCATCACAGATTCGTCCTACTTCTGCTTCCATACTAGGAGTCAAATAGCCGTCTTGTAATGCCTGTTCTACAATTTCTGTAATTCCCATAGTGATTTATCTGTTATAAAATTTCCATTCAACAAACACTTTCCGCCCTATCTTAATCTCTACCTAGATAGATCGAAAAGGACTCGAGAAATATTTAATTTTTATTAAAGTGAATTTTTTTAACAAGCTATAAACCCTAAGCTTTCAGGTTAAAGCAGCAGAGCTTATAGCTAGCAGCTAATCGTGAAGTAATTTTAAGGAATTTCACCAAATCGCCAAGGAGCAGGATCTACAGCAACTCCATTAACATACAGTCCCCAATGCAAATGAGGTCCAGTGGAAGCCCCTGTAGAACCAACTGTCCCAATTTTCTGACCTGGTTTTACTAGATCTCCTTCTTGAACATTAATATCGCGCAGATGCATAAAAACACTCACCACACCTTGACCATGATCAATACCAATTATGTTCCCATGGACCCGAAATCCTTCAGCTTCTCGACCAATTAATCGCACTTTTCCTGCTGCGGGGGCTACTACTGGTGAACCAGAACTTCCTGCATAGTCAACTCCTTTGTGATAGTAATCATCAGCAAAAACGCCATTGTAATAACGGCGCACCCCAAAAATAGTAGAAACCCTTGCCGCATTGGGGCGAACAAAGGAACCATTCCAATATCTTTCGGGAGTTACTAGTTTTTTGAATTCAGCAACTTTATCTAATTCTAGTTGGGTAGCGCTACTAGCGGCTTTTCCCGATAACCAAATTCTTTGAGTAGGAAAGTTGCGATTTTTGACCCAAACTCCAATATTGCTGGTTCTGTTATCACCTTGGACACGAACTGTCACTTTTCCTGGTTTATCAAGAGGAGAAGTCGGTAATAGGGCGCGATATTTATCTCCTTCACGAAATACAGGATAGGTGCTCTGTCCTACAGTAACTGTTGGCTCCGAGTTAGGATCATCCGTCTTTACGATGACAGATATGGTATCTCCTAATTCTGGAGTTGGGGGAGAAATTTCTACTTCTAAGGCTGTTACCGCAGTAGCGACTGAAAGCAAAAAGGTGGTAATAACTCCTGTTCCTGCTAACTGACGTAAACTTACTCGATCTTGATTGGCTATCAATGGAAATTTATTGAACATAGTTAGTGTATACAATTATTGTGACCAAATATATTTGACAGTGTAATCATGGAAAAAGTTTGACGTTGATCATCTAAAGTTTGCCCTCAGATGATGAAAAAGCTCACCCTTGCTGGTTGGAGCGGTAAATTGAACCCAGACCTAACATCTAAAAATTCAATAATTGTTAAATTTGTCTAAACTGTAAACAGATCTCAACATTATGTTGTCTGATCTTTCCAGAAAGCGGTACGATCTACAGAATAGTAAAGATATTAGATAGTCAAAATTTAGTAAGAAAAGTCTCATGGGCGAAGCAAAACGTCGCAAAGCAGCATTAGGAGAAAACTATGGTAGGGAAGAAACCATCTTACCCTGGTTACCAATTACTAAAACTCAAGCACAACAGTTTGTCACTTGGACTACCAGAGGCGCTTGGGTTGGTATTGGTCTAATGATTGCTCTGTGGTTTACAGTAAGATTTATTGGTCCTGCTTTTGGTTGGTGGGAAGTTTATTAAAAACAGATAATTATAATTAATAATTAACAAAGTTAAGGTGGCTTAAAGATTGATAGAGGTAACTAATGAGTCAAAATAATCCCTACGAATTACTTGGAGTAAGTGATAATGCTTCCTTTGATGAGATCCAGTCGGCGAAGCAGAGAATTTGTGAGGAAAATAAAAATGACGCTCAAATTTTAGAAAAGATTGAGGCTGCCTATGACGCTGTGATTATGGAGCGTCTAAAATTACGCCAAGATGGAAAAATTAAAGTTCCTGAAAGAATCCGCTTTCCAGAACGGAATAAGGTTGAGTCGGTGCCTACTCCTAATCAAGCTCCCATGATTAGTTCTCCGAATTGGCTACAGAATTTTGTAGATAATCCTTCTCAGGGAGATATTTTAGCGCCTACAGGAATCTTTCTTGGTTTAGTCATCTTATGTTTTTTTGCTAATAATCTTCCATTATTCATGGGGTTAGGTTTTATAGCTAATCTTTATTTTTTGACTCGCAAAGAAAATCGTTTTGGTCGTTCTCTCTTGATGACGATCATTGCTTTGGTGGTCGGTATTGGATTAGGGGCAGCGCTCACCGCTTCTTTGGCAAATAGTGGTGTTAATCTCAATTCAGATCAAATAAATGAAACGAATGCGTCTTTTACTTTCCTGTTTTTTTGGATAACTAGTTGCTTCTTTCGATAGTCAATTAGGCAATAGAGAACCGGGAATAGTCAAGGATTAGTTATATTTTTCGTAAGCTGCCACAATTTGTTGGACTAAGGGATGACGGATAACATCAGCTTGGCTGAGATAACAAAAAGCAATATCATCTACTGATTTGAGGATTTTACTGGCAACTATTAATCCCGAATCTTGATGGGTTGGTAAATCGGTTTGAGTGATATCTCCTGTGACTACCATTTTTGAGCCGAAGCCTAAACGGGTTAGCACCATTTTCAGTTGAGCGGGAGTGGTATTTTGGGCTTCATCTACGATCACAAAGGAGTTAGATAAAGTACGTCCGCGCATATAGGCTAGTGGGGCAACTTCAATTTTACCTCGCTCCATGAGATCGGGTATTTTCTCCGCAGCGATAAATTCATATAAGGCATCATAAAGGGGACGCAAAAACGGATTTACTTTCTGTTGCAAATCTCCTGGTAAAAAACCTAATTTTTCTCCTGCCTCTACTGCGGGACGGGTTAATATAATGCGATCACATTCGTCTTTAAGTAATGCTTGAACGGCTAAGACTGCCGCTAAAAAGGTTTTCCCCGTTCCAGCAGGGCCAATGCCAAAGGTGATATCGTGGGTTTGAATGGCTTTGACATATTGCTTCTGTTTAAAGGTTTTCGCTCGGACTATTTCTCCTTTTCTCGTGCGAGCAAGCACATTAGTTTTTAGTTCGTCATATTCATCTGTCCGCCCAGTATCTAATGCCTGAACAGCTGTCATAATATCTGGCTCGGTGACCTGTTTTCCTGCCTCCCAAAGATATTTCAGCGATCGCACTATTTTCGCTGCTCTATCTACAGCCTTTTCTCGACCGAAAATTAACAAGTCTTGTCCCCTCAAGATGGTTTTCACCCCAGTTTGACGGGATATTAATTGCAAATTAATTTCTTTGTTGCCTGATAGAGCGATCGCACTTTCATTGCTGGGGAAAGGAATTGTTTGAGAAAAATCGGTCATATAGCAGTTTTAGGATCAGTTTTTTAAATTGAGGATTAGGATTATTGTTTACCACAGAATTAATGTATCTCAATTATGGAAATAGTCCTATAACACTGATTCAGTATTTATAAATTACTAGTTAGGTGAGAGGGGGGAGTGTGGGGAGAGGGGGTGGACCTAATTACTAACAGTTCGCTCTGGCATTTCCGAGAAAAAACTAGTTTTCGAGAAAAAATATCATGCTTTATTTAGTCACCACTGAACTCAGCCGTATCCCCATCGACCATCAGATTGTCATGGTCGATGGAACGGTTCCTGGCTGGACTCCTCGTCCTCAAGATTTGCACTGGGATCATCACCGCCCACAAGGAGCAGATATCCAAATCGATGAAATGCCAGTACCCAGAGATACACTGATGGAAGATTTGGCGGGAGATTTACCTCCTTGTATTGTTACTCCTCAGCTTGATGCCGATGCTTGTTGTGCCGCTGCCTGGTTTCAACTTTCTCGCTCCGATCTACAACCAGAAACTGTCAACCGACTGAGGGCGATCGCCTGGGATTGTGACCACCTAATAGTGCCAGAAGACAAGTTATCCCCCTGGGCAGAATTTGCTGCTAAAGCTGTTATTGCCCTCAAGAGAACTGGTGCAGCAATAGTTACCGAACTCCAGCTTCCTAGAGATAGACATATTTGGTCTCCCCAGCAGTGGGAAACTTATTTTTCCGAGGGCTTTAAGCGAGATACAGAATGGTTAATCGAAGCTGCTAAAGGTCAGCAACCCTGGCCGGGAGAGCGAGGCGAAGCCGACAATTATTGGCAAAAAATAGAGCAAGATGCTTCTCTGTTATTAGCCCAAAACCGAATTAAATTGTTTTCTACATCTCACGGAGCAGTGGCAGTCGGCGATCTTCGAGACCTGGGACACTACATCGATCCTAAGTCTTTTAACCAGGCGATCATTTCTTGGGCGAGTTTAGAACAACTTCGACCGGAAACCTTGCTGGTCCGCGAACATAAGAATGGCGGGACCCAATACACTTTGGGCTGCTTGCCCACTCATCCTCAAACCCGACAACTAGACTATACGGCTGGTACTTTTGAGCGTTTGACTCAGGCAGAATTAACTAAAAATCCTTCCTCTGAAGGTTGGGGAGGGAGACGTACCGTAGGGGGCTCGGGTTGGAACACTCCTTCCCAGCTCTCTATCGAAGAAGCGATCTTCTTGTTGGAATGAAACTCCTCTGATCCTCTGGATGAATTACAGGGTTTGGCGATTGTAGTTCCACGAAAATATCCTTTTGGTGCAGGTAATAAGGCGATCGCTTCATTTAAAGTTTTTTGGTTGTTTCTTTATTACTAATTAGTTATGTAGCTAAGGAAATACCATAGACATATTGTTCTTGCTCCTGGGTACACGATAGACTTTAGTGGTGAATACGTCAAAAGCTATAATTCTCTTTGCTAATTTACAACGACGGTCTCGCCAGAGGCGAGGCGCTTCGCGATTGCGTTATTTATTCAAATTAAACAACTATGGCAGGAAATCAATCCCCAGATAATCAACCTAACAAATCCAACCTCGAAGAAATTCGCGCTACTAGAATCGACAAAATTGGACAAATCAAGGAATTGGGATTGAATCCTTATACTTATAAATGGGAAATCAGTCACCATGCCCAAGAATTACAAGAAAAATATGCAAATTTAGCTAGTGGTGAGGAAGTCGCAGATACTGTCTCGATCGCCGGTAGAATTATTGCTAGAAGAGTATTTGGTAAATTAGCCTTTTTTGAACTTCAAGATGAAACCGGCAAAATTCAACTCTATTTGGAGAAGAAGAAAATCAATAATAATATGTCCGATTTGGTAGGGGCATTTAATCATCTCAAGAAATTGAGTGATACAGGAGATATTCTTGGGGTCAAAGGGTCCTTAAAAAGAACTGAAAAAGGAGAACTTTCCGTTTATGTTAGTGAATATGCCATCTTAACTAAATCTTTATTACCTTTGCCCGATAAATGGCATGGTTTAACTGATACGGAAAAACGTTACCGTCAAAGATATGTTGACCTCATCGTTAATCCTCAAGTCAGACAGACTTTTCGTTATCGCGCTCAAATCACGGCGGGAATTCGTCGCTATTTAGAAACTAGAGATTTTTTAGAAATAGAAACTCCTGTCCTGCAAAGTGAAGCTGGTGGTGCGGAAGCTCGTCCTTTTGTGACCTACCATAATACTTTGGAGATGGATTTATATCTGCGAATTGCTACCGAATTACATCTCAAACGCTTAATTGTTGGTGGTTTTGAAAAAGTATTTGAGCTGGGCAGAATTTTTCGGAATGAAGGTATTTCTACGCGTCACAATCCCGAATTTACTTCGATTGAAGTTTATCAAGCCTATGCCGATTATAACGATATGATGGTATTAACGGAAAATCTCATCAGTACTGTTACCCAAGAAGTCGTGGGAACCACTAAAGTTAATTATCAAGGAACAGAAATTGATTTAACTCCTCCCTGGCGAAGAGTAACTATGCATGAGATTGTAAAAGATGCAACAGGAATTGATTTTGCTCAATTTGATGATTTTGCAACAGCCAAATCCGCAGCACAGGATGCAGGAATTGAAATACCAGAAGATTGTCAAACTATTGGTAAATTGCTGAATGAAGCGTTTGAACAAAAAGTTGAAGAAAACTTGATTCAACCTACTTTCATTATTGACTACCCTCTAGAAATCTCTCCTCTAGCAAAACCTCATCGCAGCAAACCAGGATTAGTAGAAAGGTTTGAATTATTTGTTGTTGGCAGAGAAACTGCTAATAGTTTTTCTGAGTTAACCGATCCTCTCGATCAAAGAGCAAGATTGGAAGCCCAAGCAGCGAAAAAAGCAGCAGGAGATGTCGAAGCTAACGATGTAGACGAGGATTTCTTAGCAGCTTTAGAATATGGAATGCCTCCGACTGCTGGGTTAGGAATTGGGATTGATCGCCTGGTAATGTTATTAACGGATGCTCCAAGTATTCGTGATGTAATTGCTTTTCCTCTGCTCAAAAGTCAAAGCGTTGCTATAAAATCTTTTGATTATGATAGCCAGCAAGAAATACTGAAAATTGAGTTTAAGAATGGCAGTATCTATAAATATTTTGATGTGCCAGAATCAATTTATGAAGAGTTAAAAGTAGCCCCATCTGTCGGCAAATATTTTAATAGCAAGATTCGGGATAAATTTGGTTGTGATCGCGAAATTTAATGACTTTTTGTTCTAAAAAAAGGTGGGCAATACCCACCTAATTTTATCTTACAAATAAGTTAGTAGTTTCCAGTTTAGGTAGTTCTAGATCTGCACCTTTAGCTTTAATCAATTTTTCCCAATCTGCTCTTATTGCCGAATTGTTTGGAGCGATTAAATAATAATTCAAGAAACTGTTGATCGCATCAAACCAAAGATTGTTATGAGCATAAATCATATGAGGTGATTGCTCTTGCTGAACTTGTCGAGATAAATCTTCATTGACTTCGCTTTTTTCAATCCATCCTTGAACAAATAGAGGTGCCGAAGTACCATCCTGTTGACAATAAACTTTAAAATACCAACGGTAAGATTTACTTATTTCTAAAGCAGGTTTAATTTCTGGAAGACTATTGCTTATATAGCCAGGAATATTTTGAGGTTGCCAAGTTTGTCGAGAAATATCGTTGCGATCAGCATCTTGAATTACAAATTCAATTTTATCAATATCTTTTGTTGAATAGGGTACGTAAAACCAAAGTTTGGGATGAGTAGCAATGGTTTTTCCAAAATTTGAACTAGGAACTAAAGCCGTTAAAGGAAAAGATACCTCAGGACAATTCCCACGACGGGTTTCTCCTGCTGTTTGCTGACCAGAGCGACCGGTATCAGAGAAATCAAGAGGTTCTTCTTCTTTTCTAGGAGAAGTCTTTTTATGCCTATTAGGCTGATTTTGAGTTGTTACGCTTGCCTGTTCCCTAGCGCTTGGCGGCGCGGGGTCTCTCGCCAAAAATAACTTTTGAACAGTTACTTTTTCTTCTTGAACAGACGCTTCGTCCTCAGCTGCTAAGCTAAGAGTTCCTAATGTTAAGGTTCCTATAATCAATAAAATATTTAGATAAAATGAACCCCAGAAACCCATACTTTGATCTTTATTCACAATTTGTAAAATCAAATATCTAAGAATAATTTTTTGATCAATAATGCTAACATGATAATCATAACAATTAAACCATAATATAATCGTAAAACTCAATATTTCATAATATGGTTAAATTTTAACTATTAACAGTTAAGGGTTAACAGTTAATAGTAAGAAAAAACCTGACAATCCCTACTTATTACTTAACTTGCTCGTAACCTTTTTCAAAAGCAAAACGAACTAATTGAGTGCGATTTTCCAGATTGAGTTTATTTAAAATACTACTGAGATGGGTTTGAACAGTTCGAGGACTAATAAATAAACGATCGCTGATTTGTTTATTGGTAAAACCTTGAATAACTTCCCAGAAAACTCTCTCTTCTGCTGGTGTTAACGGTAAAGGTTCGGGGGATAATTGAGAAGAGGTTTGATTTCGTTGATCTGATATTATTGATTCTGAGTTTTCTCTATAGACTTTTCCTGGAATATTGCTTGGCGGATGACCTGCAAACTGACTCATAAGATGCACGATTTCAGCATGAATGCGTCGAGTACGCTCGATGGCGGACTCAATTTTAGCAATTAATTCTTTGACTTCAAAGGGTTTGGTCAGATAGTCATCTGCTCCGATAGAATGCCCTTGAATCCGATCTTCAACATCGCTTCTGGCAGAAAGAAAAATAAAGGGTATTAATTGTCCTGAAGGTTGTGAGCGCAAAATACGGCAAAATTCAAATCCATCCATCTCTGGCATCGAGACATCAGACACAATCAGATCAGGAGGGTTGTCGGTAAAAGACTTTAATGCTTGAGTTCCCGAAGCCACTGTTGTTACTTGGTATCCCTGCCGCTCCAAAGTGTGCTTGAGTACTGAACGTAAGATATGATCATCATCTACGATTAAAATCTTTTTCATTTTGGGCTATTTTAACTAAGTTTATCATCGTTTATCTTAAATTTAACTGGGGTTCCGCCCATTGAAGACTCAGGGCTGAAGGATTGACTTTTAACTTCTACCTTTATTTGATGTTATAAAACTATTCCCAAGTCAATTATTCTAGTTAATGAAACAAATCGTAACTTATAATTCGGGCAAAACTATTGCCGATAAACTCTTAAAATTTTACCAGGGCTCAGTCCATTGAAGACTCAGGGCTGAAGAATTGACTTTTAACTTCTACCTTTATTTGATGTTATAAAACTATTCCCAAGTCACCGTTACACCGCCGTAAAAGCGGTGCGACCCCGATGAGTTTTACTCATCTAGGGAACGCGCACCAAGAGACGACGGTGCTTGCGGTGACCGGTGTTCCCCGGTCAATTATTCTAGTTAATGAAACAAATTATCACTAAAATGAGCGAAAAGCTGATAGACTCTCCGAACGTTCCAGCTTTTCAATAGCTTAAGAATTAAATGCAATTGCCCCTATCCCGGCACGCTTACGCCGATATGCGCTTGCGCTTGCGCTTGCGGAGCTCTACCCGAAGGGTCTGCTCTACCCGCAGGGGCAGCTCTACCCGAAGGGGCAGCGGTATCCTTATGCGGAGCGGTACCCTTTAGGGTTAGGACGCGGAGTTTGTCCACAGGGGAAAAAGGGGGCTTTGATTGATTAATTAGTTAACGTTAGTTCGACGAAGTAGATAATGATTAGAGCGCTCGTCAATGTTCAATGTTCAATACTTACTGTCAAGTCTTGCTTTAATTTTGTTGAGATAAGATTGATTGTCTATGGGAGACCGAGGTAGGGGTAAATCGATATTAGGCCATAGAGGAACGTCAATACAAGGACATCCAGGAGATTGTATACCCAGATCTAGTTGCGGAATCGGCATTTGACACTTAACACAGGATACAATATCCCAAGCGGGGGAAAGTAAAACATCGATGGTGGGTTCAACTCCTTCTAAGTAACAATTCTTTCCTTCCAGCGCTAGCAATTTTTGCCAACAATCTTCAAATTCTGGCGAATATTGATTGTTAATGACTACTGTTTCTAGACATATCACTTCTTTGCCATTATCAATAACTAATTTCTTGCCTAATTGAAACCAACAGGCAAGATATTGTTTTACTTTCTTGGTCGATGCCATTTACGTAACCCCAAGAGACAAAATCAAGGACAAGGAATCTCTAGCTGATAATCAGATTATTTTATATCTTCTCAATATGGAATATATTTGCTCGCTGAGCCAATTTTGTTCCTTCTAATAATGCTGAGCCAATTTTGTTCCTTCTAATAATAATGTTACATCAGGGCGACCGCCCACATCGCTTAATAGATATACAATAAATCTATAAAATATCTTAAAATATTAGAGATTCAAGGTTATTTAGTCTTGAATAGGATATTTAGCGGTTCTATCAGGTACATCGTTTTGATTCAACCAAGATCAGTGGTTCGTGACATCAACAAAGCGAATTCGATTCTAAAACAAAAATACAACTAGCTTTAGGTGATTTCTAACAAAGAACATACCATTGACGCTTGCGTAGCTCCGGGATGGGGGCTAAAGAGTGATTGATGAATTCGTATCACTAGTTAATCCTGTCTCTTGGTGCGCGTTGCGACTTAGGGGCGCATCGCGATGCGCCCCTACAGATGAATAATAAATCTGATCAAAACCTGGTAAAAATATTTCTGGAAATAACCTTAGTTGCTGCATATCTACCGAAACTTGCTGTCTCAAGAAAAGATTGCCAGCTTAGGCATTGAAAAAAAGCGATTAAAAGCTAGTTGAAATTATCGTTATTGTTATCTGGAAACTGTACTCAGTTGACTTAATATTGTTCCTCCCTACATGTTGAAAGACCTGTAATATTGACCGGGGAACACCGGTCACGCCAGGCACCGCCGTAAAAAGACGGTGTAACGGTGACCTGTTTGAACTACTGATGAAATAGCTGAATGACTCAAGATTTGTTATAATCTGGGTTTCAAGCCAGCTAATTAGTTGATTACTGATAAGCTGGTGGTTCACAGTTCGTGGGACTTAATAGGTATTAGTATAGACAGCTAATACCTTTTTCTTGTTCTATTTTTTTCATCTCTAGCCCTAGGATAAAAAATTTTTCGATTAATGCCCTCCGTCAAATGACGTAACTTATTTACGCTTATTTATCTATTAGGAAAGAGATGGGAGAGACGGAAAGATAAATAATTTTCACTAATGATTTGGCCTATTGCCTTGAAGAAGAATATGTTCTCTTAAATGAACTAGGATAAATATGTAGACTGATTGACGATTTTCGATTACATGCAATTTATTGATTTAGCAGAAATAGAGGTAGTAGCAGGGAAAGGTGGAGATGGTATGGTAGCCTTTCGCCGGGAAAAATACGTCCCCGCAGGTGGTCCGGCTGGCGGAAATGGAGGACGTGGTGGTTCAGTGATTGTCGTTGCGACAGAAAGGTTGCAAACTTTATTAGATTTTAAATATGCTCGGACCTTTAAAGCTGAAGATGGCAAAAAAGGTGGTTCGAGTAATTGTACTGGAGCGTCAGGAAGCGATCGCATAATTGAAGTTCCTTGCGGTACTATGATTTATGATGCGGATACTGGTGAATTAATCGGTGATTTGGTAGTTGCCGAACAAGCTCTCTGTGTTGCCCAAGGAGGTAAAGGAGGTTTAGGAAATAAGTATTTTCTCAGTAATCGCAATCGCGCTCCTGAACATGCTTTGCCAGGATTAGCAGGAGAACAAAGACGCTTACGTTTAGAGCTAAAACTAATTGCCGAGGTGGGGATTATTGGTCTACCTAATGCGGGCAAATCGACTCTAATCTCTGCTTTATCCTCTGCCAAACCGAAGATTGCTAATTATCCTTTTACTACCTTGGTACCTAATTTGGGGGTAGTAAAGAAGCCATCGGGAGATGGTACGGTATTTGCTGATATTCCAGGGTTAATTTCTGGGGCGGCAGCGGGAATTGGTTTAGGTCACGATTTTTTACGGCATATCGAACGAACTCGGTTATTACTCCATTTAATAGATGTTACTGCTGCAGATCCCATTGCCGATTATCAGACAATTCAAGAAGAATTAGAAGCTTATGGTCATGGATTATCAGAACGAACTCAGATTATTGCTTTTAATAAAATCGATTCTGCAGATCAAGAAAGTTTAGCATACGCGATCGCCGAATTAAAAACTATCACTTCTGTCCCTACGTTCACTATTTCAGCCATAACTCGTGAAGGATTAAATCCATTACTACAAGAAATTTGGCAACATCTATAAATACTCGACTGTTGTGATTTGAGAGAGCGATCGCTATATGGCTACTGTGCTGGTGAAATACGATGACACTCTCTTATCATCATCTGTCATGAAAATCCCCTTTATGCCACAAAAGGGGAATAAGTAATTATGACAGCAATATTATATTCACTATCTAGAAAACTTCAATTTGTAATCTGACTCTTGCCTCACTAATTGCTTGGAGGAGCGCGATCAGGCGAAGCCTGGAACTGCTTGGTCTGCGAAAGCAGGCGCTGCGCGATCGCTTCTATAAGTGAAAGTATGTAAAATTTATTTTTTAGAAACTCCTATCTGTTAAGAAATCAGTAACTAGAGTTAAGTAACTAACAAAAAATTAATAAAACACAACTAATTCTTCATCTTAACTACATCAAAAAAATTGTAATATTACGTATATTAGATATATAGAAAAAAGATTTAATACTTAACTTAAAAAAACAAATTTATAAATAACAATTTTTTTCTCATATTATATCTATATTGTGTGTGTTAGATTTCTAGACTTCTCTGTTTTTATAGAGAGGTCTTTTGTTTAACAGAAATTAATTGTAAATAAACTTATTATTTTTAAGTGCTGTATTAGCGATCGCGCAGCGCCAGCCTTCGGCTGATAGTTTTTAATCTTTGTTCGAGGTCGGAAATTTTGCGGGAATGTTGATTGATTATCTTATTTTGTTCCCGTTCCTGTTCATCCATTTGATGTAATCGCAATCGCACTTCTTCAATTTATTCTACCTTAGATACGCGATCGCGTAGCGCCTCGCTTTGCGAGATCGCGGTACATTCACTGTATAGCCCTTCCGATTGTAAGAAATCATCGAATCTTGAAGCTAAATCAAGTAAATCACCTGAAATTTCAGACAATCGCTATCCTCATTCTTAACTAGTCAATAAAATCAAATCTAAAGATTTAATTTTATTTATTCGGAAACTTTACGATCTGGATAATATATGTAAGAAATAATATTTCTTTGGTTGGAAAAAGTATTATGCCTATTGGTAAGGATTTAATTGGTTATTGGCGGATGAATGGAGATGGCGACGAAATTGTCGATAGCTCTGGTAATGGGAATAATGGTGTACTAATCAATGGTACTAGAGGTGAGGGAATACCTACTGCAGGGGAGCCAAGCACTGGAAAAGCCATCAGTTTGACGGGAGTTGATGACTCCCATGGCAGTATCCCAGTATCAGAGAGCTTGAATAGTTACACAGATCAGTTTACGGTTTCTGCTTGGGTGTTCCCTACAGTTCCTCCAGATGATTTTAACCCCGTTGTTTCCAGACAGACTCTCGATGTAGCACATCCAGATCAATTCTTTCTCGGTTTTGGTCCCCAAGATGGCATCCAGTATAAGTGGCATCTGTCAACCGATACTGGGATGTTAGGCGATATTTATGCTGGCACAGCAGAGTTTGATCGTTGGATACATCTAGCCGGAACCTATGATGGGGAAATAATGAGGCTTTACGTTGATGGAGTTGAAATTGGCAATCAAGCTATCAGTGGCAATATTCCTCTAGATGATAATCCAGTTACCTTTGGTGCAGAAGAAAACGGCGACATTCCTCTAGATGTGCTTGGAGAGCTTGAGGGCTTAATTGATGAGGTTCGCATGTATAATCGTGCCCTGGATGCGGGCGAAATTCAGGAGATTTATAGTCTTGCTTCGGAGGCTTTAGTCCCCACTGGAGTCGAACCCAACAATACTATCGTCTCAGATCTAGATGGCGCTCAAGAAGTTGCTCCTGGCGATCCTGATGCCAAAGGTAAATCTGTTCTAACTCTTAATGATTTAGGTGATAGTCTCGAATATAGTCTGACAGTTTCAGGACTAGATTTTGGTGCCAATGGTTTAATAGAAAGCGGCGCACAAACAGAAGATACGAGTGATGATGTTACTCGTATCCATATCCATAACGCACCTAGAGGGGTAAATGGAGATATTGTCTTTTCAGTATTTGATGTTGTTATCCCAGAACTGGGAAATGCACTCAATATTCCAGGAAATCAAGATGAAGACTTGACAGCTACTTTGAACCAGGATGGCTCTGTGACTCTAAAAGGTATTTGGGAAGAGACAGACCTGGCAAACACTGCTTTAAGTGAATTTGTTGACGATATTCGCAATGCGGCTGTAGGGGAAGATCTAAATCTTTACTGGAACGTTCACACTAACGAATATCCTGAAGGTGCAATTCGTGGGCAACTTATGGCTGGAGAACCGGATTTAACGACAACTTATGTCGAAATCTGATAAGCTTAGACGCATCTAAATTGCATCTTTGATTAATACTTTAAAACCTCTTTCTCCCCGCTGCTCTCATGTAGCCTAACAAAAAAGTTAAATGCTAAATAGCTCACTTGTCAGTTGAGTAAAGCTGAAGGCTGAGTCGGTGAAATCCCGATGACGATTTCACTCTCTCCCTATGGGCGAATGTGTCAGCCTTCTAATCGAAGAGAATAAGCATCACGACTAAGCCAAGAAATTATTTCTTGGCTAATTTTATTGATTCACGAAGTTAGAGGAAGCCAAGGGGCTGATTCCGCCGTGCGACGGCGGAACTTGTACGCACCGCTTTTACGGCGAGGTCTCTCTGACTCACATGTTGCGATTTGCTAGAGCTATTTTCCCATCAGGCATTTAGTATGGTTCAATAAACTCAAAGGTTATTGATCTTTGTCAATGAGTAGACAAATAAATTTGTCTATTTTTTAACTATAGTGACCCATCTTGCTCTCCCGATAATTCCTATTTCCTACTCTTCAATTGTTTAACATGAATCAAGCTCGTAAATTACTTTTGATGTCGACTCCAGTTGGTGCGTTAGGTACAGGACAAGGAGGAGGGGTCGAATTAACAGTACAAAATATTGCTCAAGAATTACAACAACGAGGGCATCAATTAGAAGTTGTGGCGCCATTAGGTTCTTGTTTAAAAGATGTTCGGGTTAAAGAAATTGCAGGGAATTTCCAAGTCGCGGTGCAAACTCAATCCAAAGATGTGCCAATTACTATCCCGCGAAACTCTACTTTGGGTAATATGTGGCAATATGCTCGTCAAGTACAAACTCAATATGATTTGCTGGTAAATTTCGCCTTTGACTGGCTACCTTTTTATCTGACCCCTTTTTTCGCCACACCGATCGCACATTTTATCAGTATGGGTTCGATGACTCATGCCTTAGATGAAATTATGGAGTGGACGGCAAAACTTCATCCCGATCGCATTGGGGTTTATACTAAATCTCAAGCCGAGACTTTTGCCTTTGCCGAAAGCTGCGAAATTCTCAGTAGCGCGATCGATTTATCTCTTTATAATTTTTGTGCTACTCCTGGCAAGAGTATCGCTTGGTTAGGAAGAATTGCCCCAGAAAAAGCCTTAGAAGATGCTGTTGCCGCAGCTAATATAACGAAAGTTCCTCTCAAGATTTACGGCAAAATTCAAGATCGAGAATATTGGCAGCAAATTCAACAGGATTTCCCCACCGCACCGATCGAATATATGGGTTTTCTTAATACAGAATCCTTGCAACAGGAATTGGGACAAGCCCGTGCTTTACTGATGACCCCCCGTTGGATTGAAGCCTTTGGTAATGTTGCGATCGAAGCTTTAGCCTGTGGGGTGCCAGTAATCGCCTATCGCAGAGGAGGTCCTTCAGAAATTGTCAGAGATGGCATAACGGGTTTTCTCGTTGAACCAGACAGCATTCCTGGATTAGTCACAGCTATTGAAAGTATTGATAGTCTGAGTCGTATAGCTTGTCGTCAACAAGCAGAAACCGAATATTCTCTCCCTGCTTTAGGCGATCGCTTTGAGGTCTGGTTTGATAAAATTCTGACAGCTCATTAAGTTCATTAATTACTTAATTCCTCACAATTTCTTTAAAGTTATTTTGTATTTTAGAATTGAGGGAGAGTTATCGAAAGAGGTGCGTCATGGTTGCTACCGTTGATTATTCTATTGATCAAATCAGACAAGAAGCTCGCTATTTAGTAGAAAGAGGCATTATTGATCGCCAAAATACAATCTGTATCCTTTGTGAATTTATTCCTCCAAGAGAATGGATTTGTGTTGAATGCGAGTTAGAAAAAAACGATTATTTGCTAAGGGATCATATCAGCGATCTTTTAGCTAAAGATGAGTGGCAAGAAGATTAATTTTTGAGTGATTAGCTCAATTTTGAAGAAATAGAAATAAGAGAAATAAGGGAGACCAGGAAGATGAGGGCGAGCCCCCTTCTATCTTCCCTATTACTTCTTCAAAGCAAAGATTTTTTCAATAGCATCAGCAACAACTTTATCAGGGGTTGAGGCTCCAGAAGTAACTCCCACAGTAATTTTCCCTTGAGGCAACCAATGTTCTTGGATTTCAATATCTTTTCCTAAAGGTTTATGTTCAATTGTATTATCCGATTTAATGCGATCGCTGCTGTCGATGTGATAGGATACAAAATTATTAGCGATCGCGATTTCTTGTAAATGGGTGGTGTTAGAAGAGTTGAAACCACCAATTACCAACATCAAAGACAGATCTTCTGCGACTAGATCGAACATCGCATCCTGTCTTTCTTGAGTCGCATCGCAAATGGTATTAAAGCTCATAAAATGGTTATTAAATTCAACAGGGCCATATTTTTTGAGCATGGTTTGTTCAAATAATTTACCAATCTGCTCCGTTTCACTTTTGAGCATGGTAGTCTGATTAGCAATTCCTACCCTTTCTAAATCCCGATCTGGATCGAATCCGATTGAATGCGCCTGGGCAAACTTAGCTAAAAACTCGGTTTTATTTCCACCATGAAGAATATAGTCAGCCACATATTGGGCTTGTTCAAGATTCAAGACTACTAGATAGGTACCGGCAAAAGAGCTAGTGGCAACCGTCTCCTCATGTTTATATTTTCCGTGAATAATTGAGGTATAGTCGCGTTTTTTGTGCTTTTCAACTGAATTCCAAACTTTAGATACCCAGGGGCAAGTAGTATCGACAATCGTACAACCTTTATCATTAAGGAGTTGCATCTCGGTTACACTGGCACCAAAAGCTGGCAAGATCACTACTTCTCCAGAATTAACCACTGAAAAATCTTTAACCCCATCGATTACCGGAATAAATCCCACATTCATTTCTTGAAGACGTTGATTCACAGAAGGATTATGAATAATCTCGTTAGTAATCCAAATAGTTTCTGTTGGAAAATGCTGACGGGTTTCATAAGCCATTGCAACGGCTCTTTCGACTCCCCAGCAAAAACCAAAAGCTTGGGCTAAACGGATTGTGACATCTCCCCGTTGTAAAGTGTAATTATTGTCGCGGATGGTTTGAATTAGATTGCTTTGATATTCAGTATTCAGGACTCCTGCAACTTCTACTTCATGACCAAAACCTTTGCGGTGGTAATTGTCTGATTGATTTAAGGAACGTTTAAAAGCTTTGGTATCCATTGATAATTAATAGTTAATAATTAATAACCTGTAATTATTTTACAGCAGAGGACAGCCCACTCGCTTCAGCCGTGGGAGTAGGTCAACATCACTCGTCAATACTGCGTATAAAAATAAGCAAATACAATCGTTAAACTGATGCTGACCCAAAAAGCTTAGAGCTTAAGGCCAATAGTTATAGTTTAAAAGTCAATTTCACTGAATTTAGGTAATTTTCCGCAATTAATTCTTGTGCAATTTACTGATGGCAATATAGAAAAATAGCTATTAAATAGATATGATTTGAATTCATATATTAAGCAACCATAAACTAGACCACAAACTAAAACTAGACTTACACAAGATATGAACTAGTTATATAATTCGATTATCAATTTATTAAGCGTTTATTTTTTTTGTGGAGTTTATTGTTCAGTATCTTGATATTTTTCAAATCACTTTCGCTAGTTGAAGAATTTTAAGTATTTAGTTGATTGTCATTGTCGTTTTATGATTAAAGAGCAACTGGTAAATAATAGTTTGGTTACAGCTTTGTCAGCTGAGCGATCTATAGTTTTTATCGACTCCAAAGTTGATGATTATCAAATTTTAGCTAGGGGAGTTATTCCAGGTACGGAAGTCTTTATCCTCGATGCAGATCAAGATGGCGTGGCACAAATCAGTCAAATATTAAGCCAAAAACCTCAGTTATCGACTGTTCACATCGTCTCCCACGGTTCCCCAGGCTGTTTGTATCTAGGAAACACTCAACTCAGCCTCGATACCTTAGATAAATATCAAGAAGAATTAAAAACTTGGTTCTTTTCTTCTTCTAGTATCCCCCTCTCGCCCTCGCCCTCCACACTCTTAATTTATGGCTGTAACGTCGCGGCTGGCGATGCTGGAGAAGAGCTTATCGCCAAACTGCACAACATTACTGGTGCAGAAATTGCTGCTTCTAAGACTCTGACAGGAAATCCTAACAAAGGCGGTAATTGGCATTTAGAATATAAAACTACAGAAATTAAGACTTCCCTACCTTTTACTGAAGAAATTCAACACAGCTACTCAGAAATTTTAGTCGTTACTACTAGCGGGACAGTCTTCATCGACTATAACAACGATGGTACTCAGCAAGCTAGTAATGATGCTGAAGAAATAGCCTATGAAGGCATAACGGTTATTGCCTATGATGCCAACAATAATATTATTTCTCAAGCTATCACAGACTCTAGTGGTAACTATTCTCTGGACACGCCCGATAATACCTCTTTAAGAATTGAGTTTGGTAATTTACCCAGTGGATTCGTTGGTAGTTCTATTGCGGGCACTAACAGTGTTTCCGATGTTCTATTCATTGATGGAACAAGTAATGTTACTGCCAATTTTGGTATTCATCGTCCCAGTGATGTGACAACAGGGAGTGCTACCGATATCGATCTAATTACCGTTTGTTACGTTGAAGGAATTGGTACCGCAGGAGCATCGGCAATTGTCATTCATGATTATAACGATGCGGGAACAGACCCTTATACCGCTCTGGTAGATGTCGATGAAATCGGTACGGTAAATGGTCTGGCATATCATCGAGAAAGCAGTACTTTATTTGCTGGTAGCTTTTACAAGCGTCATTCTGCTCTTTTAGGCACAATTGAATATACCAATAGTAATGGTACTGATACTAGCTCCTTTAGTAATGATGCTAATGGTGCTGCTTATACCAGCATTATCTATTCTATTGATAACGCGGGAAATGTTACGGAATTTGCTCGTTTAGATGATGTTGTAGACCCTCGTGGAGCACTTAACAACAGTACTGCTACCTATTGGGAAATAGATAATGGCGTAGATGGAACAACAGCAAAAGCGAATGAAATATTTGATTCTATTGGCAAAATTGGCTTGGGAGATGTGGAGCTATCAGAAGATGGTCGGACTCTTTGGGCAGTTAATCTTAATGATAATAAGCTGTACGAGCTTCCTGTGGGAGATAATAGTAATCCTTTAACCCCGAATGCTCCTGCTACGAGCGACATTAATAGCTATGACATCATTACTCAAATTATTAACAGTGGTGACGAGTTAGGCGTAAATCCTCAGCAGAATATTCGTCCTTTTGCTCTTGCTGCCAGAAATGGCTTGGTTTACGTAGGGATGGTTAATACGGCACAATACGATGCTGCTGGTGTTGAAGGTAATTTAACTGCTGACGATCTTCAAGCTTTTGTCTATACTTTCGATCCCAATAATCCCAGTGCTGCACCTATTCAAGTATTAGATATTCCTCTCAACTACGAACGAGATCACGCTTTATCTAATAATACTTCGACTTTCATTTCTGGAAATTGGAATCCTTGGACTGGAACTTTTCCTAGTGGTCTGACTACTTTATTTACTAATAATGAATCTGCTTATGCTCAACCCATACTGAGCGATATTGACTTTGACTCAGATGGGAACATGATTCTGGGATTTCGCGATCGCTGGGGGGACCAGGTCGGCTATCAAGTACGAGATCCTAACGATACCGATAATTACTCAGCTGACACTGCTGGAGACATTCTCCAAGCTATCTATGATAAAGATAATGGTACTTGGACCGTAGAAACTCATGTTACTACAGATGGCATTGATGGCAATAGCGACCCTGATGGTGAATTCTTCCGCAACGAATTTTTAGAAGAAGGCGCGCCCAACGATAGTTCAGCAACTCACGCCGAAACCGCACAAGGTGGTTTAACTATTGTTCCTGGATTTACCGAGGCAGTTACAACTGCTCTAGACCCTATCAGAGCTTTTTCTGGTGGCTATGAGTGGTTTGACACTACAGATGGTAGTCTTTCAGGTCATACTGCTACATCAGATCCTTTCTTTAATGTTTTCACAAGTGGTACGATTACTGCTAGTGGATTAGAAATTTTTCTTAGTCGAAATCCTGATAATGCAAATGATGTCGATGCTGGTACTGTTGCTAAGGCTAATGGACTAGGAGACGTAGAATTTATTGCTGCTGCTGCTACCCTAGAAATCGGTGACAGGATTTGGTTTGACACAGATCAAGATGGGATTCAAGATGTCGGGGAAGGAAATGTTCCCGATGGAGTAAACGTAGAACTCTACGCCAGTGGCGGTACTACTGCTCTGCAAACTACTACTACTACTACTAACGGGAACTATTACTTTGCTGGTCTAGATCCTCTCACTGATTACGAAGTCCGCTTAGTTGCTAGCGATTTCGGTACTGGTCAACCACTAGTAGGCTATCAATCAACTCTGCAAAATGCGGGTAGCAATGATGACTTAGATTCCGATGCTGCTGATAGTGGTGGCGTTCCCGTTATCTTTCTAACTACTGGAAGTTCTGGTACAAACGACCACAGTTTTGATATTGGTTTAACTAATACTCCTACTTATGACTATGGTGATGCTCCCGATGCTGCTGCTTCTACAAGTACGGGTAACTATCAAACCACTGATAGCGATGGGGGTGCTAAACATATTCTCGGTAGTGGTTTAACTATTGGTAGTGGCATTACCGCCGATGATGGTACACTACAAAATGTTAGTGCAACTGCGGATACTGACGATGGGGTTACTTTTACCGAAACCCTAGAAACTGGCGATTCTTCTTTCAGTGTTAGCGTTGACGTTAATTTACCCGGTACTATAAGCTCGGCTAATTTAGCAGGTTGGATAGATTTCAACCAAGATGGAGCATTTAACGCTAATGAAGCAGTTAGGACGACAGTTAATAGTAGCGGGGCGACCACTCTAACGTGGAATTCTTTTCCTGGAATTGTTGATGGTACGACCTATGCTCGTTTCCGTCTCAGTACTGCTTCTGCTTTAGATGCTATAGATAATGATGCTGACTCTATTGGAGAATTTAGCGACGGTGAAGTTGAAGACTATCAAATTACTATTGGTAGAGATTATGGTGATGCAGTTGATACTGGTAATTCTCCCTCAACGGGAACGGGTAACTATCAAACTACATCCAGTGATAGTGGAGCGAGTCACGGAATTCTCAACGGCTTGAGTATTGGTAGCATAATAGATGCTGATAGTGGTACATTGCAAGATGTTGATGCCAGTCAAGATGATACAGATGGTGATGATGATGAAGATGGGGTTACTTTCAGTACTACTTTATCTGCTTCAGACACATCTTATAGTGTTGCAGTAGATGTCACTAATACTACTGGTAGCGATGCGCTTCTCAGTGGTTGGATTGATTTTAACCAAGATGGTGTATTTGATAATACCACCGAAAGAACAAGTACTGTTTTCTCTAGTAGTGGCACACAAAATCTTATTTGGGGTTCTCTTCCTGGTTTAGTCGAAGGAACTACCTACGCTCGTTTCCGCCTCAGTACTGACTTTACCCCTGCTGGTACTAGCACTATTTATTCCGAAGATTTTGAAGGTATTACTGACTGGAGAACAGATGGTTCATTAAATATCGGAAATACTGCAAGTGCTGGTGATTGGGCAATTGGCGACCCAACTGTCAATACAGTTGGTGGAACTACCATGCAGCCAGAGGATGCTAATGGTGGAACAAATGCTTTAATAAGTGATCTAAGTACAGCAGACATTGATGCAGGTTCAATTACTTCTCGCTCAGATACTTTTACTTTAGATAGTGGTTCGGGAACTCATAGTGTTACATTCTCTTATTTCTTATCATCTTTTACTTCTAACGTTACTGACGAATTTACGGTAGATATTGTCAATAATACAAACAGTAGTGACAGAGAAACTATCTTTACTGACACGGTAGGTTCTGGAGCAACTCAAGCTGCTGTTTGGACTCAAATTACCCAAGCCATTAATACTAGCTTTAATGGTAAAACCGTTTACTTAGAATTTACTGCCCAAGATGGTGGTGGTGATGATACGGTTGAAGCTGGTGTTGATGATATTACTGTTACCTATACCTCAGAATTAGTTCCTTTAGATTCTACAGGGGCATTAAATGATGGTGAAGTTGAAGATTATGTTGTAAACGTCAGCGAGAGAGACTATGGTGATGCTCCTGATACTACTGCTAGTGAAGCTACAGGAGATTATCAAACTACGGTTGATAACGGTGGTGCGAGTCACATTATTGACAGCAATCTTAAAATTGGTAGCCTGACAGATGCCGATAGTGGCACGTTGCAAAATGATGATGCGAATGCAGATGATACAGATAACAGCGATGATGAAGACGGCGTTACGTTTAATTCTGGCTTAGATGTTAATACCACTAGCTACAGTACGACCGTAACAGTTACTAACAATACTGGTAGTGCTGCAACTTTAGTTGGTTGGGTTGACTTTAACCAAAATGGTGTTTTTGAATCTGCTGAAGCAGTTGTTGCCAATGTTCCTGATGGAAATACCGATGCGAGTGTCACCTTAACTTGGGATGATAACGCTGGTAACAATACCTCTACCAACGACTTAAGCGGTAACAGCGACTTACCTGGTACTGGTGCATTATCAGCAGAAACTTTGGCGACAGGTACTACTTATGCTCGCTTCCGTTTGACTACCGATAGTAACTTCGATGGTGATGACGCTCTCGGTGCAGCAGATGATGGTGAAGTTGAAGATTATAAACTCACTGTTAACCTTGATTATGGTGATGCTCGCGATACTGGAGTAGGTACGGGTACAAGTAATTACAACACTACTGCTGAAGATAACGGTGCAAGTCATATCATAGTTAGTAATGCTAACCAATTAACTATCGGTGACACAGTAGATGCAGACGATGGGACATTACAAAATGCTGATGCTGATGCTGATGATAGCGACGGTACCGATGACGAGACTGGTATTAGTTCCTTCTCCACCCTGCAAACTGATGATGATACCTATAGCCTTGATGTTGCAGTTACCAACAGCACGGGAAGTACTGCCACCTTAGTTGGTTGGATCGATTTCGATCAATCTGGTACTTTTGACTCTGATGAAGCCGTTATTAATACATCAGTTCTTGACGGTACGACTACTGCATCCCCGATCAATCTGAACTGGACTATACCAGAAGATATTACCGACGGTATCACTTACGCTCGTTTCCGCTTGAGTACTGATGGCGATTTAACTACCAGCTTTGCCACTGGTCAACTAAGTGATGGAGAAGTTGAAGATTACACAATTGATATTGAAGGAGTAGATTACGGTGACGCTCCTGATGCTGCTGCTTCTACAGGAACAGGCAATTATCAAACCACTCAAGACGATAGTGGTGCGAGTCATATTATTGTTAGCGGTTTAAAACTCGGTGCTACCGTAGATGCAGAAAATGGTACATTACAAAACACTGCTGCTGATGCCGATGACTTAGCAAACAATAACGATGACGATGATGAAGATGGTATTAGCTTTCCTAATACTCTTTCTGTAAGTGATGCTGGTGGAACTTACACGGCAACTATAGATACCCTGACCAATAACACTGGTAGCGGTAACGATGCTAGAGTTATCGGCTGGATTGACTTCGACCAAGATGGTGTTTTTGAAGCTAGTGAAGCTGCTATAGCCGATTCTGATACGGGAACGGCTGGTCAACAAGATTTTTCTCCTAGTGTTTTTGATATTGACGATACAAGCATTACTTGGGATCTTAGTGGATTTACTTCTGGAGTCGATATTGTTAGTGGTGCAACTTATGCTCGTTTCCGTATTGTTAGTGATGTTAGTGGCGATCTAGCAAGCTTAACTACTTCTGCTTCGACAGGTGCGTTTGGTAGTGGAGAAGTAGAAGATTATCAAATTACCATAGAAGGCGGTAGTGACTACGGTGATGCCAGTACAGGTAGCGACAGTTATCTAGCAACTACTACAAGTCATTCCATTGCTGCTGGCTTAAATCTAGGCAGCTTAGTCGATAGTGAAACTTCTCCCACAGCGAATAGTAATGCTGATGCTGATGACACCACTGGACAAGATGATGAAGATGGAGTTACTTTTAATTCAGTTCTTACCAGTTCCCATACTACTTATAGCGTTACTGTTGATGTCGTTAATACCACTGGTAGCGATGCAGAGGTAATCGGTTGGATTGACTTCGACGGCAATGGTACATTTGATACTGATGAAGCATCTGAGGTGGTTACTGTTTCTGCTAGCGGTCAAATTACTCTTGACTGGACGAGTATTCCTTCTGGGACTCAGGTTGGTGATACTTACGCTCGTTTCCGACTCAATAGCAATCCCACTAATCTAACTACTAGCACTGCTACGGGTACGTTAGATGGTGGTGAAGTTGAAGACTATCTAATCAGTATTAAAAACGAGGTTTCTGGGACTGGTAGCTCTGAAGTAATTAATACGAGTTCTTCCGACCCCACCACTGCGGGAGATGACTTTATCACTGGTAGTTCAGGACAAGACACTATTACAGGAGGGGGGGGAGATGATTGTTTTCACTTCAATCGGACCAGTGACGGAGTAGACGTCATTACGGACTTTAGTAGCGGCGACAGAATAGACTTGAGCGATTTCTTTGCTACGGGAGGTGAATTAGCAGGAATTACCAATCCTTTTGGGACTTACGTTGAAGCAGTTACCATTGGTTCTTCTGGTACATTAATTCAGATAGATTTCGAGCCGAATGACAGTTTATATAACAAAAATCTTGTCTATCTAGAAGGTTATACAACTACTATGACTGCTGCTGATTTTATTTTCTAATTTTTCTCCGGGGGCAAAATACTGAGAGACTTTGGACTTCACTCAAGCAAAGTTTACCTAAATTATGCAATAGGTCTAGGTATTGCCCCACAAATGCTAATTTTTTATCCCTAAATCAATAACTATGATTTTATCTTTTCTTACTAAATCTGTACCTAATATTGCTAGCATTCTAGGCTTAGTAACTATTAGCAATCTGCTCCTTATTAACTCTGTTGATGCTTTTAGCGTCACATTTGAAAATGGGGGTTTTGAAAGTGAAATAGTTGGTTCTCAGAATGGTTGGAATACTATTGGTGATGTTACAATTACCCCCACAATAGATGGTATTGCCCCTCTTAGTGGTTCTAACCAAGCAATTATCACTACAGGATATATTGAAGGAACCTATGGCGATCCTGTAGGCAATAGAAATGATGATAGTAGTAATATTTTTAATCAATCAAGTATTAACCCTGTTAGTGCAGATACGAATCCTAATGCAGATAATCTGCAAGAGCACTTTGGTTTGAGTTCTGATGCTTTTAGTATTGACAGATCTTCGGGAATAGATTCTGCTTTTGGTCCGAGAACATCAAAAGAAGGCTCTGGAATGTATCAAGAGTTTAGTGTGACTCTTGGCTCTGGAGAAGATGGCTTTACCGTTAGTTTTGACTGGTCATACCTCACAAATGATGGCTCTAATAGCACTTTTGGAGAGCAAGATTTCGGTTTCTGGAGCTTAGGTCAAGTTAATGGTACTACTTATAATACTGCATTTGATGGTTCAGAAGACGGTTTGCCAAACACCAATGAAATAGCGGTTTTACAAAGTAGTAGTGGAACTATTAGTTCTCCAACTGGAAATAATAATTATGTAACTGGTTTTGATTACAGTACTAATGGTCGCTATAGTCATACAGTCAGTGGTCTTTCTGAAGGAACCTATACTTATCGAGTAGGATTTGGAGTAGTCGATGTGGATAACTTGGAAAGTACTTCTGCTTTACTGATTGATGATTTTAATGTTCAAGAAGTTCCTTTTGAGTTTTCTCCTACAGCGGGAATTGCTTTAGTGCTAGGTTTTTGGGGATGCGATCGCCTGCGTCGTCGAATGAAGATTAAAGATCAGGTAAGTAGCTGCACAAAATGAATCTCTATCTTTTCTGCTACAAGTTCACTAAGCATCTATTGATTCTGGGGCTGCTTGTTTAGTTTTTTTTATAAGCGTAATTTTCCCTATCCCGGCATCTTTAGGCGAAGAAACATCGCCTTCAATCTCTTTCGCAGCCTTGGGGTCGCTCGTTGAAGTGTAATATCAATTTAAATTAAAAATACGACAGATAAGTTAGGGGTTTGGCACTGCTAAACCCCTACCTAAATTGCATTTTTAGTCTTCGGTCAGGTTAATTAATATGATTAACGCTTGGCGGAATTGCACCAAAGCTACTTGAGAAAAAGGAGCTTTTACACAGTCGAGACAATCCACCACCAACTACCAACGCTGAGCTATTGTCAGAGCTTCAATGATTTCAGCATCCCAAGCCTTGGTATAAGCTTGTAAAATTAATGAGTAGTTTCTAGATCGTTCTTCAGTCTTTGTCTGGCTTGATCTGTGCTATTTCCTGGTAATTTTATTTCTTCTATGAGGGAGCAGAGCATTTGTTGATTCTGAGGCTAATTTTTAAATTTTTCTAATGAGGTAGCTGGTAATAATTTTTTAAGAATTTGTCTTCATTTATGAAAGATACCGTTAACTTCGGCATTGGAAATGCCAAATTGTATTCGGCCAAAAGCAAATATTGGTATTTGTCTGAAATAAAATAAACATAAACCAATCTCTTCTTTAACACTATCAAATACAGACTTTTGTCCAAATATTAAGTTTAATTTTGTAGATCATTTCTACAGACAAATTTAAATAACTGTATTTTAATACAAGTTGCACAATCTTTTTCTGGCTTTGTATTTTTCCTTTCTACTGCTTAGTTAACTTGAAATTACCGATTCGGCAAGAAAGATGATAAATCTAAACTCCCTACCCACCAATCTATTTGAGCTTACTCAAGGGTTGGTTGTCCTAGAGTCATTCGGACTCATACCTGGTACTCCTGGCAGTGATGCATATATTGTCGGTCGACCTAACAAAAATGATACCCTTTTAGCTCGCCAAGGAAACGATACGCTGCTTGCTGTCGATCCTAGTGCTGCTAATCCTGGGCAAGGAGAAATTGATACTCTTGCTGGTGATCGAGATATTCTTGAGGTATTTTTTGAGATATTTCTACCTGAGAGCTTTCTAACTGGTATGACGCTGTCGGAAGAACGCAGTTGGCAAGACAGATTTATTATTGGTGATGAGCGACAGCCCTACTATATCGGTTCTGGAGAGAGCGACTATGCTTCAATTTTAGACTTCAACCCTGAGCAGGATAGGATTCAGCTTCACGGCACGCCAGAAGACTATCAATTAGTTGAATCTTCTGATGGCACAGCAATATATTGGCAGCAAAAAGACGAACGCGATCTTGTTGCCTTGTTGTCTGAAGTTTCTGATTTGAGTCTGACAGAAGATTACTTTAAGTTTGCGACAGCAATCTCTCTGCAAGAACCAGTTTTTAGAGAGATCAAGCAGTTGGGAACTGCCGGTGTTGACTTTTCTCTTGGTGTTGCCACGGGTAATTCTGACGAAGTCTACCTGACCGGAACCTCAGGCAAGAGTTGGATAGCTAAGTATAACAACACTGGCGATCAACAGTGGCTAGAGCAGTCACCATCTACCTGGGGTATCGACACCGATAACTTTGGCAATGTTTACGTAGGAGGAGGATTTGGAAATGTTGCAGTAGAAAAGTATGATAGCGAAGGCAACCAACAGTGGACAAAATCCCTAGGGACTATAACGCTTGATAATTCTTTCAATCTTGACGTTGATGACTCTGGTAATGTCTACCTAACAGGATACACTCTAGGCGACTTAGAAGGAACAAATGCAGGTGAATTAAAGGTTGGTTCTATTCCCATAACTTCTACCGATAACTGGATAGTTAAGTATGACGCCGAAGGCAATCAGCAGTGGCTGACGCAGTTTGGTTCTGACAATTTTGACGAAGCTTTTGCGATCACCATTGATAGCAATGGTAACGCTTACACTACTGGATGGACCTTGGGTGACTTAGGAGATACTAATGCCGGGTTTTATGATGTCTGGGTAGCTAAGCATGACAAAGATGGCAACCAACAGTGGCTGAAACAGTTTGGGACTGAAGATTACGATTGGTCTTGGGATGCTACTACTGACAGTGAAGATAATGTATATGTAACTGGCTGGACTTTGGGGGACTTAGGAGGAGCTAATGCTGGGTCTTATGATGGTTGGGTAGCTAAGTATGATAGTGATGGCAATCAACAATGGCTAAAACAGTTTGGGACTGAAGGGGATGATGCTGCCCGGAGCATAGATTTCGACGACTTAGGCAATTTTTACCTGACTGGTTACACAGATGCCGATTTCGGGGGGTCTCATGCTGGATCTTATGATACTTGGGTGGCTAAATATGATAGTGATGGTAACCAACAGTGGAAGCAACAGTTTGGAACCTCTGAGATTGACAAGCCTTTTGACCTTGCTGTCAACAGTATCGGTCAGGTTTTTGTTACCGGATTTACCGAAGGTTCTTTGGGAGACATCAATGCCGGGTCTTATGACGCTTGGGTAGCTAAACTCGACGCTGTGTCGGGAACCCTGCAAGAATTTACTGGTTTGGGTTAATCTAACCCAGATTGGGAGTCATCCAAATTTGAATAAAGAATACGGCAGATAATATGTAGTATAAGATTTTAGCGGTGCCGAGCACCTAAATCAATTGTATGTATCGCAAACATTATAGAATCCTAAAGCCAAAACCCACGTCTTCTTGCTCCGTCTTTACGCCGAGGTTCCCTCGGCACAGGCGGTGCGCTTTCAAGCGTGGGATGTAGGCTAAGCACCTTTTAAGGTGCCGTATAAAATTTTAAAATAAAACATTTCATAACCAGGTATACTACTAACACAGATAAAAACCAAGTCTGTATCAGTACCTCGACAAGTGAATATATAGGGTTCCACTCACAAGTGTTTGAGTGGGTAAAATATTCAAACCACGAAGTTAGACGAGCGACCCCGCGACGACGAAAGTCGCAAGCGGTCAGACCCCGCGCCGCCGAAAGGCGTTTACCCAGCTCCGTGTTCTGGGCAAGGGAATGCTGACCAAGAGAGGGAATGCGCGAGGAAGTTTTTCTTCGCTGTAGGGCAGGGCTTGCCCGAACAGGCTAGTTGCAAGACTAGTAAAAAGCGATGCAGCGCGGTCTTGGGGGTTCACCCCATGAGCGACTGCATCAAGAAGCTTGTGGATCAAGCTCTGGCGGGGGTGTGTCTTCACTTTCAATAGTGTTCTCATTTAGTCAACTTGGGATGAAGCAAGAATCCAACGATTTGAAATCGTTGGAGTGTCAATTCTAAACAATTACGAACACAGCCCAAGAACTTATTTTTAGCCAAGATTGATAAGGATGTTTTAAGTCGCTCACATCGATATAATGTTGTCAATGACTTGAGCAAATTACATGGAAATAAGAAAAGTACCTGTGATTAATAAACGAGATGCGATCGCTTGGTTACAAAAAAATCTTTTCAGTACTTGGTATAACACCATCCTGACAGTTGTTAGTTTGGGTTTTATTTACTGGATAGGCAAAGGGTTTATTCAGTGGGCAATAACCGAAGCTCAATGGGAAGTAATTGAGTCTAACTTTCGTCTATTTTTTGTGGGATTTTATCCTATAAAACCAAATAATTTATTATGGCGACCTTGGCTAACTTTAGGGATTATCATGTCAATGGGAGGTCTTTCTTGGGGAATATTATCTCACCCCAAAACAAATTTATTCAATACTAAAAATTTGGTATTTTTTAGTATTATTGCTCTTATTTTTTCTTTAATTTCTATTCCTAGTAATATTTCCTCTAGCATTATTCTTTTAAGTTTTTTTCTGCTATTAATTATTGGGGCAATTCTTGGCAAGAAAATTGGTAAAGAAATTCCTAACTTAATTCGTTGGCTCCCCCTATTATGGATCGGGATCTTTTTTATTAATCTTTGGATTTTACTGGGAACAAAATACGTTAGGCTGGATAACCTTAGTGGTTTAATCTTAAATATTTTAGTCGCTGTAGTTAGTATTAGTCTTTGCTTTCCTTTGGGAGTATTATTAGCTTTAGGAAGACAAAGTAAATTGCCAGTAATTCGTTGGTTATCTATTGCTTATATCGAAATAATTCGCGCTTTACCATTAATTGGTATTATCTTTATGGCTCAGGTAATGTTACCTTTAGTTCTACCCGCAACTTTTAGACCAGATCGAGTTATCAGAGTAATTGCTGCTTTTACTATTTTTAGTTCTGCTTATTTAGCTGAAAATGTTCGCGGTGGCTTACAAGCTGTTCCTCAAGGTCAAGTGGAAGCGGCTAAAGCTTTAGGTTTAAATCCGTTTTATACTCTTGGTTTTATAGTTTTACCCCAAGCAATTAGGGCAGTAATTCCTAGTATTGTGGGACAATTTATTAGTTTATTCAAAGACACTTCTCTATTGGCTATTGTCGGTTTAGTAGATCTACTCGGTATAGCAGAAAAGATCGTTAAAGGGAATCAAAAGTTTGTCGGAGATTATCAGGAAGCATATATTTTTATTGCTCTAATCTTTTGGCTCATTTGTTATTCAATGTCTTTAGTAAGTAGAAAACTAGAAAGCAAAAGTAATAGTTAATTGATAAGAAGGGAAAATAATTAAAAGTAAATATAGCCTTTCTCGTATTAGTGAGGTACAGCTTGTCAAGATTAGGCTCTGGGCTCTAGGCTCTGGGCTCTAAAGATTTCAGCGTTTTTGACGCTTGCGCAGCTGGTCTCGACCCTGCGGGGCGACCCCGAGACCCTTCGGGTAGAGCTGCCCCTTCGGGTAGAGCTTCGCAAGCGCAAGGAGTTTTACTCATCTAGCGGTCAGACCCCGCGTTATCCTAAAGGACTATCTTCTTTTATCTGAAGAGTTTAAAGTCCTAACAGAGAAGAAATATGAGGAGCAATTTCTTTAAAGATGGTGATAAAAGCTGCTCCTGCCGGTAATAATTTAACAATTCTCTCTAAATTCCTCAGAGCTTTACTTGCTTTTTCCTTTTGAATGACAATATCTTTCTCTTGGCTAGCCGTGGTCAAATTATCAATTGCATCGAGGCTATCTTGTTTATCTTCTGAGGGGAAATTGGCATCGTTTTCAATGGCTTCTATTAATTTACCAAGTAGCTGCTGGAGATTGAGTTTACTATAATCGGTTGAAGCTGTTCGTTGATTGAGATTATTGGCAACAGTTCCCTGGATATCTCCTTGATTAAAAGAACCTGCACCAGAGGCATTTACTGTACTATTTTTAATATTAATATTTCGGCTTTGGTTAATTTCTTTCACAGTCTTCTCATCCATATGTTCTTGATGGGCTAGAAATATATTATCTGATTCTTTTTGTGCTAGAACCATAGCGATTTCTTTAATATCCTTAATTCTCTCATCTTTTTCTTCTAACTTACCTTCTAATTTTGCTTGTTCTTTAGCTGCTTCTAATCTCGCTTCATAGTTTTCTAAAAAATTATGTTCAACTTCAGCTTTATCTGTATCTTCGGTGACTTCTAAAGTTAATAAAACATCTTCTCCTTTTCTTTCAATACCTTTAATTGAATCGGGATTAATATTAGAATTCTCTGCCATGAGTTGCTGAAATGCTTGATGGAATGCTTCTGGATTAGCTCCTTTGCGTAATAAAATCTCTACAGTGTTGATAACTTCCTGATAGAGTTTGGTGAAATCTCCTGATTGAAAAACCTTTTCTGGATCGTGGGGACGACGTTCCCGACTTCCTAAGTCGTTAGCATTTTCTAAGAGAAAAATATATTGACAATCAACTTTGTCTAATTTGGTTGTATGGTCGATATTCCAAGATTCTAAACAGGCTCCTGTGAGATAAGCGGTCGTGAAATCTGTACCAACTGCTTGGACTTTTGTTAAATTAGCATCTTTTAAATGAGCATTAGTTAAGGTTGCTTCGCTGAGATTGGCATATTTTAAATTAGCTTGTTCCAGATTCACTCCTGCCAGATTTGCTCCTCGTAAATTAGCATTTTGATAGGATTTTTTATAACCATCTTTAGTGATTAATAATTCCCTGACATTGGCTTGAGATAATATGGTATTTCCTAACCTTGCTAGATCGAGTTTTTCAGCAGATGACCAACAAGTATGGGTTAAACTATTTGCCCTAAGATCGGTATTTTTGAGTGTTGCTTCGGTAAAATTGGCACCAGAAAGCTCCGCATCATAAAAACTTGTCCCTCCCATTGTCCCAAAAGCGACTCCCACTGAGCGAATCCAAGGATCTCGGAGATCTCCTTTAAAACTGCGCCAACCAAGATAAGCTCCCAATAACGCAACAGCGACAGCGACAGCGACAGCAGCGAGAGCGACAACGAGAGCGACAACGAGAGCGACAGCGACAGCGAGAGCGACAACTCCAGCTCCAGCGACAGCGAGAGCGACAACTCCAGCTCCAGCGACAGCGAGAGCGACAGCTCCTGCGACAGCTCCTGCGACAGCTCCTGCGACAGCGACAACTCCAGCTCCTGCGACAGCGACAGCGAGAGCGACAGCTCCTGCGACAGCTCCTGCGAGAGCGACAGCGACAGCTCCTGCGACAGCTCCTGCGAGAGCGACAGCAACAGCTCCTGCGACAAAACCCTTACGCAGAGTATAAAAGAGAAAAACAACTAACACAATTAAAGAAACAATCCCTGCAACAAAATTTGTTGTATCGCTAGGAGCTGAAAATAATGTCATTAAAAAAGCTATCCAGATTGAGAAAAATCCCGCTATCGCTGAAAAGAAAAGAGAAAGGATTACTAATAAGATTTTCCACCGTTTCTGTAATCCTGCTGTTGCATTAGTAAAATTTGCTCCTGCTAGCTGAGCTTCTTTAAAATTAGTCCCTCGAATATCTGCATGGCTAAAATTAAAACCTTCGAGATGCTTTGCTTGCAAATTCGCTCCCCTAAGATCTGGTTTAACAGTATGATTAGCTGCTCGCCATTGATTCCAAGCCTCTTTTCCCTGTTCTAGTTTGGCAAGATGTCGCTTATTTGCCATTCCCTCAACTACCCAATCCCCATTACCTTTGTATAGATTTTAATATGGATATTGAGAAAGCCGATCTTTTTTTTCCACCCGATCTGCACTGGGTTATTTCATTGTCTAAAAAATAGATAGAAATATGTATAAAGAGGGAATTTTAGAAAAGAAGAAAATAGCGATTGTTATTATCCAGAATGAGCATGAGATAACCTAAATTCTCTACAAGATAATTCTTTTTTTATTAACTTTTATTAACAAAAAAATTTATATTTGAGAAATGCTTGGAAATCATTTTAATCTGTGATATTATTTATTTCATAATGGGAATAGTGACGTTTACTAATAAGATCAACCACTCCGATTATGAAGAATTAGAAGTATAATACCATCAGCGATCGCGCAGCGCCTCGCTTTGCGAGACCACGCAGTGCCAGCTTCGCTGATCGCCAAATTCAACCCCCTATTTATTAAAGAAAAATTAAGTAAAAAATAATTGGTTAATTGTAGGTTTATTTGATTAAAATATTACAGCTTGTTAATTAATTTATCTTCAAGAATTCTGGTAAATCCAAAACGCTATCTAAAATCACATCACAACCTAAACTTATTAACATTTCGCCTTTTTTTTGCCTAGCTTCACCTTCAGCAAAACCAGTCAATACTCCAATAGAAAATACTCCTGCTTTTTTTGCAGCTACCACATCACTTCCCGCATCGCCGATATAAGCAATAGTTTCAGGATTAGAGATTTTAAACTTATCACTAGATAAACTTTCCACAGATTCTTGCGGATAAATTGCTTTGTATAAAATAAAGGGATGAGGTTTGCCTAACTTTATTTTATTGTCATTCGCTATTATAGATTCTGCTGCTATTACCTCATCATAAGTGACAATACGAGTCTCATCAAAATATTTTAGGATACCTAATGTTGTTAATGGTTCGATGACTTCATTACGAGGTCTGCCTGTTGCGATCGCCAATATAAATCTACCTGAATTAGACAATACTTTTAAAGTTTTATCAATACTTGCTAAATCGATTACAGTCTCGTCATCGGGTAAATCATAGCCTTTTTTTCCTTCATACCAGGCTTGAAAGTTATAATAACAAAGTTGCCATAGTTCGCCTTTGGGGTCAAAGAATGAGAAGTGCTGACCTAATTTTTTAGTGATAAAAGTATTAACATAATTAAGGACAGCTGCCCCGGTTAAGGATTTAGTTTCTGCCCAAAATTCAGCGATCGCGTTCTCACTTATCTGGCTTTGATAATTACTTGATTGGAATAATTGCCCTATAGCTTGTAGTTGTTGTTTGAGAGTTAAATTATTATTTTGCAGAATATTAGATAAGTTTTCAGTCTGTTCTTGCTGAATTGCTTTAAAAATACCTACAAAATGAAGACAGCAAACAAAAAATGTTAAATCCCAGTTGGAATTAATGGCACGGCTTTTTAATTCATAGATAAAACTTTTAGGAATAATATTATCTCCAACGTCTGTGAGTCTAGTTGCGACATCAGGACTATCACCAAAATAGTTAGTTAATCCTAAATAATTGCGATCGCATATTAATTCCCAAGCAGTTAAACGCGAAGTGTTCCAGTATTTTGTTTCACTGGTAATCACGCCATCTAAGTCAAATATTAAAGTATTAATTGATTGCATTTTCAATTTTTAGTTATTCAATTTATTTCAATAATTTCGAAATAGTTTATTCTGATTATGATTCACCAAGAAATCAATTTCTTGGCTCAGATCTCAAGTCCGTTTAAACGGACTTTGTATAAAAGATGCGAGAATTTATTCTCTGGCTTCTGGCTTCTGAGAATTAAATAGCCTCATCTATCAATAATCCGATCCAATTCCCAATCTAATAAACTCTGTTTTTTATTAATACTGCTGCTTCCCATCTCTACAGACATGCATAAACCAAGTAAAGTTATTTCTGGAGGAAACTTTTTGTGATCGCTCAAATTCATGGTCAAGAAAGGACAACAGAATAAAGCAAGCTTGAGATATTGTCGCCAATTATCTGGTAATTGATTCTGAGATTGTAAAAGTTTTAATAATGGTTTTAATACTCTAGATAATTTAGAACGAAGAAAGGCAATTCTGATATCTGAGGGGACAAAATTATGATTAACTATTATCTGATTATCTTTGATTTCCCAAGTAATATTTAGTTCCTGGGCAACTTCTTGAGGGAAATACATCCAGATCGCAAATACATTATGAAATAGAGGTTTAGTTAAATCGAGAAAAGGCGAATGGCGACCAGCAAAAGCAGGGTCAAAATAGATTAAATTACTATTTGGCTCATCAACAAAAACATTGCCATTATGAGCATCGCCATGACCAACTATAGAAATAGTATCACTGCCATTAGGATTAAGATATTCACTAGCCAAGGTTACTAATTCCTCTAAACTATCTTGGAACTCAATACCATTAATAACCCATCGCATTTTTGACAAGTTATTATAGTTAATTGCTTGTCCAGGTAGACTTAATTCTGTATCTTGATAAAAATTAGTAAAACGTCCTCCTGTTAATCGATGATAAAACAATTGATGAATCGGTGAATCACTATGTTCTTTAGCAGTTAAAGGCTGAAGAGTGTTCTGATAAATCGACCATAAATCGCTATCCGATTTTTGTTGGATAGCAACTATTTGCTCAGCATTATTTTTTAGATTAGTTTCGATTTCCCTAGCGACATCAAAAAGAGAAGGAAAATCGAAAAATTTATAAATTAATAATTGTTTACCCCATTCAGTCGAACTAAATATTGGCTGAATAACAGGATAATCGGCATCAGCTAAAATTTGCGAATTATAATATTCACTAATAATACTTTGCGGTTCGACATGGGTCTTAAAAAATAATTTTTCTTCTTCTTCGGTAACAATAATTCCGTTGATTGAATTAAGAGAAACCGCTAAAGGTCGGAGATTTACCGTTTTGACATTAAAAGGTAAATTATTTTTGAAAAAATCTTTTAGTAATTGATTAGCAGCTTCGAGATCTGTAAATTGAAGCGATTGAATTTCTTGTAAATCTTTATCAGACAATTTTGTTCCCTCGATCTATTGGGTGTTAGGGTTTAGGTGTTAGGGTTTAGGTGTTGGGTGTTAGGGGTTGGGGATTAGGGGTCAGCTTTGATAAGAGATGAAGGATGAAGACTACAAAAAATCTTATACCTACAGATAGACTCCCCAGTTATGCAATAAACTAGCAAACTAGTGCGGCAGGGGCTTGGGGAGGTCGCAACGTCCCCAAGGGGGGTCTGGGGGCTAGCCCCCAGAATAAGTTATGGATTTGATCGATAAATTATAAAAAACCGAGATTGATTAATTATTTCCAAAGCTCATCACGTTCTTTAACCGCCATCGCATGAGCAGAAAAACCCTCATAATCTGCCAAAGTAAAAGCCGTTTTCTTCAACTTATCGAAACCAGCCTTAGTTAAATAACCAATTCCAGAACGCTTCAAGAAATCAAAAACCGACACCGCAGAATAGGAACGAGCAAAACCACCAGTAGGCAAAATCGCATTAACCCCTAAACAATAATTCGCAGTCGGAATGGGTGTATATTCACCAAGTAAAATCTCTCCTGCATTAACAATATCGCCTAAAACACTGAAAGGATCTTCAACTAAAACCTCCAAATGTTCCGGCGCATAATCATTAACAAAGGCGATCGACTCCTCTACACTAGAAGTCAAGATAATTCCACCATAGGAAGACAAGCCAGTTTCACAGAAATTTCTCCGCCATTCAGGCAGTCTTGCCAGATATTCCTGTAAATGTTTTAAGGCTTCATTCGCTACCTTCTCACTATCTGTTACCAACAAAGCTGCCGAATCGGGACCATGTTCCGCTTCAATAAGCAGATCCAAAGCTGCAATGCGAGGATCGGTTGTAGCATCTGCCAAGATAATAGACTCACTAGGACCTGCGGGTAAACCCACATCTACTGTACCGTAGAGAATTCTTTTAGCTGCTGAACCGTAAACATTACAAGGCCCAGTAATTTTATCAACTTTAGGTATGGTTTCCGTCCCCAAAGCCATTGCCGCCATTGCTTGAATTCCACCTAGTTTATAAACCTCTGTCACCCCCGCCATAGTCGCTGCGACTAAAGATGCAGGTTCAACATTGCCATCTTTCCCAGGAGGAGTACAAACCATTACTCTCGGGACTTTCGCGACCATTGTTGGAACTGCTAACATTAGCATTACTGAAGGAAAAGCACCTTTTCCTCTAGGAACATATAACCCCGCGCTCGCAATGGGAGTGACTTTTTCTCCAGCAAAAACCCCTTTGTCAATTTCCGCCAGTTGAATCTCTTCTGGCATTTGACGCTCATGTACCTCTTTAATATTAGCAAAAGCATGGGCGATCGCGTCTCTTAATTCAGGCTCAATAGCTTTCTCTGCGGCGATAAATTCGGCTTCGGTCACCTTAATATTTTCGATAGTGGCATCGGCATAGTCGAACTTTCTGACATATTCGACTACTCCCGCATCACCATTTTGTTTAATATTGTCAATTGCTTCTTGGGCAATGGATAAAGCCTGTTCAATATCTAACTCAGCTCGTTTTTTTAACTTAGTGAGTTCTTCTGGACTCATCTGTGCTAATTTAAGAATTCGAGTCATACCGCTCCGCTCCAATAAAAATTTTTTTAATAACAAATCTATATACCAACAGCCTAATTATTATAGAGTAATATGTTTGCTCCCCTCACAAAGTTGATCTTGACGAGAAAAATAAATGAATAATGCTATCGTTATCGGAGTTTCTGGTGTGCATTACTTCTTTTATTCAAAGTAGGGAATTTGAATGGGACGAGAATAAGAATCAATTAAATAAGTTGAAGCATGAAATTAGCTTTGAAGAAGCAACAGAAATCTTTCACTATCCCAGATATAAATTGGTTGATAGCCGCCTAAACTATGGAGAAGTGCGATACATTGGGATAGGAACGAACAATCAAATTGTAGTGCTGACAGTTGTTTTTACGGAGCGCGAATCAAGGATTAGGATCATATCCGCACTTCGAGCCAGTAAGAAAGAGAAGAAACTGTACTATGAATACTGTACATAAAAATGGGAATGAAATACCTCCGATGAGCGAGCAACGAGCTAAGGAAATTCAAGCTATGTCTGACGCAGATATTGACTTCTCTGATCTTCCAGAATTAGATGAAGCCTTTTTCCAAAAAGCTAAATTGGTGGATACAACATCAGCAACAGAAGAGATTGCCATCCCACCTGCTAGATCTAACTAATTGATTGCTATAAATAAATGAAAATAGTATTTTTTGGTACGCCTCAATTTGCCGTCCCGACATTACAATCTTTGATTGAGCATCCTGAATTTGAAGTTGTGTCAGTAGTAACTCAACCCGATAAACGTCGAGGAAGAGGTCGTAAAACTATCCCCTCAGCAGTCAAAAAAGTGGCTTTAGAACATGATATTCCAGCTTGGCAGCCCAAAAGAGTCAAAAAAAGCCAGGAAACCTTAGCTAAACTTCGAGAAGCTGCAGCTGATGCTTTTGTTGTTGTCGCTTATGGTCAAATACTTTCCCAAGAAATTCTTGATATGCCTCGAACCGGATGTATTAATGTCCACGGTTCGATCTTACCCCAATATCGCGGTGCGGCACCGATTCAATGGAGTATTTATAACGGCGATCGCGAAACGGGAATTACGACTATGCTTATGGATCAGGGCTTGGACACAGGTGATATGCTACTCAAAGCCTATACTAAGATTGATTTACTCGATAATTCTCTCGATATCGCCATCAAGCTGGCTAATCAAGGAGCGGAATTACTGATTGAAACCTTATTAAAACTAGATAGCAATTCCCTTACCCCAACACCACAAAATGATGACGAGTCTAGTTATGCTCGTTTGATAGATAAAGCCGATTATATTATAGATTGGTCACAAGATGCGATCGCGATTCACAATCAAATTCGGGCTTTTTATCCGAATTGTGTTACTAGTTTTCGTAGTCAACCACTAAAAGTTAAGGCAACGATTCCTTTAGTCAAAGAATATCTGGAGCAATTGCCAACCCCATTACAAGCTAAATGGCAAGAGTTAGAGCAGCTTTCAGGGGATTCTGGGGAAATCGTTACTAATATCAAAAACTTCGGTACTGTAGTTCAAACAGGTTCAGGATTATTGTTATTAACAGAAGTTCAACTTGCAGGGAAAAAATCTCAGTCGGGATGGGATTTTGTGAATGGCATGCGATTGTCTGTGGGAGAAAAATTAGGTGAATCTTGAATGAAGTCAAAAGCCCCTGACGGGGAATTCAAAATTCAAAATTCAAAATTCAAAAATAAATTATTTCCCCGAATAGAAAGAGCATAAACTAATCATAGCAAGACTTTCAGTCTATTCTATTGATTTTTTAGTTTCTGAAGAGTTAAAATTAAATCCGTAATTAATTTTTTATTTTTCTTAATGTTGCGTTTAGTAAATAGGGGGTTGACTTTGGCAATCAGCGAAGCTGGCACTGCGTGATCGCTGATGATATTCTAATTTTAATTCTTCATAATAGAAGTGGTGAGTCTGATAGATAAACGCCACTATTCCTATTATGAAATAAATAATATCACAGGTAAAAACAAATTCCAAGCACTTCAATTTATTAATTTTTTCGTTAATAAACGTTAATAAAATATATTTTTAAGATAAAAATCAAGTAAACCAATACTAATTTTAATTGGAGTAATAAGTATGAAACAAGCTTTTACAGCAAGGGTTTTTCAAGAAGATAATTGGTTTGTTGCCCAATGTTTAGAAGTTGATATTGCGAGTCAAGGAAAAACCAAAAGCGAAGCATTAAGTCATCTTCAAGAGGCTTTAGAATTATACTTTGAGAATTCTTTCCTTTCTCCTTCCAAACTTAGTAATTGTAGATTGGGTTGAAGAATGAAACCCAACACAGGATAAGGTTTCGTTGGGTTACGCTGTCGCTGTCTTGGTCAGCGTTCCCTTGCGCCTGCCCTAAAGGATACACCTTCGGATAACGGCGGCGCGGGGTCTCACCGCTTAAGGTGATTTCCAGAAATATTTTTACCAGGTTTTGAACAGATTGATCATTATACCTGTAGGGGCGCATCGCGATGCGCCCCTACGTCAATGGTATGTTCTTTGCTAGAAATCACCTAAGGCGCCCTAAAGGATACCGCTCCGCATAACGCGGGGTCTGACCGCAACTCAACCTACAGTTTCTTGCGTTTCTCGATTTCGGCAATGGGTAACAGTAAAGTTTCTTCTATTTCCTGGCGAACTTCACGGCTAACATAACATTCATGGTGCAGACATTGGGTTAATAATTGATTGGCACGATAATACTGTCCTAGTAAGGCTTTTTGTGATTCGCTAAATTGCCAATCATGACCGATATTTTGATATTTAATCATGGCATTTCTAAAATCTACTGACCAAGCTTGACCATTTTCTTGCCACCATTCTGTAAATTCTGTTTCGTTACTATTTTCTTCGTCGGGAAGTCTTTCTTTAAGTTTCAGTAATACTTCATAAAGTTGCGGATCAGATTCTTTAGCTAGTTCGAGGTTGAGGTTTCGGTAGAGGTTTCGGTAGAGGTAGAGGTTGAGTTTTCGGTTGAAGTTTCGGTTGAGGTTGAGGTTGAGGTCTCGGTTGAGGTTGAGGTTTCGGTAGAGGTAGAGGTTGAGGTTGAGCTTGAGGGTTCGGTAGAGGTTGAGGTTGAGCTTGAGGGTTCGGTAGAGGTAGAGGTAGAGGTTGAGGTTGAAACCAAGATCGAAATTGAGGTAAATAATTCTGGAGGTTAGAGTTTCAATTTCTCTGATAACTCTTGGGCTATCTGCTTCTAAAACTTCATCCAACCCATCCAAACAGATTAAGGCTTTACCTTGTTGTAAAATCTGCTGTAAATCTTTTCGGTTTTGCTCCTTAATATACTGACTAAGATAATCTAATAACTTTGGTTTATCTTCTGCTTCAGCAAAATCTTTGAGTGTTACAAAAAATGGCACTAATTCTCTTTGGAATGAACCACGAATACATTGAATTACTATATGTTTGAGAAAAGTTGTTTTGCCAGCACCTGGCTTTCCTAAAATAAAAAGCTGGGAATATTTAGTAACGGCTTCCTCACCTGGAATCTTTTCTTCGGTAACCTTACCAAAAGTAAATCGCTCAAAATCTTCTAAACTACAACCTTTGATTAATTCCGCAATATCTTTGCGTTTGCGCCCACTAATTTTCTCTAGAATATTAACTTTTGTATAAATCTTGCCTAAACCAATAGGCTGACTCATGTCCAAGATTCGCATTGTGCCGCAGCGAGTTTCGATATCTTTTTGTACCTGTTTGCGTAATTTATTGACTAACGCATTGATATCTATTTCTGATTGTTGGATATTTTCTGCTGATTCTGTAAGGTGGGCAATGCCCACCCTACTTTTATTATTTTTAGAATTAGATTTGTGAAACTCCTTCAATAAAAAATCGTGTAATAGACGAGATTTATTAGGTTTTCTTTGCTTAAAATTAAACTTCTGATAAACACCAGTCATCCGAGTAGAAACAGCACTAGGAGATATGAACAGAGAATCGGCAATTTCTTGTTGACTAGGATTCTTGCTACCAAAAAATTCAATAAAAACAGTTGCTTGTTCTTCAGAAAGATCGTATTTACGGGCTATCTCTTCCAAAAAACTTCGAGGTAAGGGTTCCATGAAAATAGTCTTACAAGTATTCTTAAGCTATTTTATCTAATTTTCCAAGTTCAGAGACAATATTAAGCTTAAATCAGTATGTCAGCCCAAGTCAGTTAAACTCAGCCTAACTTTGGTAGTAATCTCTTAAATCTAGTTGCGACAGTAAATATAGTTCATTTACGAAAAACAACCAAAGAGAAAATAAATGTCGTCAAGAAAACTACTGTCAAGAGATGAAATCCTAGCTTTTGTGATGTTAATCACAGTAATTGGTTCTCTATACCTAGCAATTATCGACACCAATAGTCGTCCTCAATTTATCGATTTAACTAAATTTGCAGTCGGTACATACTTGGGACTATTAATTCCTAGATCATCTAATTCCAATTAAGATTCAGAAATTTATGAGACTTATGCAAGAGGTCTAATCATAATTTGTATTAGGGGCGAACGGCTAGCCGTTCGCTCCTAACCATTGAATACTTTCTATGGTTAGATTTAAATCAAAAATTTCTTTTGATTGTTGAGTTGAAAAGCCTGATGATATTGGATCTTCTAACTTTAAGGTCTGATCGTATAAGTCTGACCATAAAGTTTTTGAGGCGGCACTTTAGAGTCGAAAGATAGTGTTTATAAACTAATGTAAAGCACGCTAAATTGCCTAAATAGCAAGGATTCTCAGATGTAGTTTAGGAGATTATTTGTCTGACTGCTTTACGGCTAAAATCTCTTCTGTGCAAGATTTTAGGGGATTGTTACAATCATTGACAAACATTCTCTTATGCTCTTAATTCAAATTTTAACGCGGAACTAATCATTAGATGATAGTTGCCAACAAAAATACGATAGATGCTAGCGGTTGAAAATATAGAGCAATGCTTGTAATACTATCAAATAGCGATCGCGAAAAAAGTTATGCTAAGAGAAAAATTAATTTTGATTAACCTTAACTAGTTGCTGGCATAATGTTGCCATTAGACAGAGATAGTTCCGATGAGCAAAAAATATCCTAAGTTTTCGATCTGGTTGTCCCAGAGTGGCTTGATTTTAACAACTTTGCTCCTGCCTACAAGCTGGACTTGTGCCCAATCAAACTCCTCGCCCCAAATTTTGTTGTCACAGTCACCACAACTGGGACAAGGAACATCAGATCAACAAATTCAAGAACGGATTGAAGCTGAGGCTAACCGCATCTTTAGCCGCACCATAACCCAATTTAATTTGATAATTTTGGCTACCTTGGCATTATTATTAACCGGTGCGATCATTTCTTTATGGTTGTTACGGAGATCTGTAGTGCGAGAGGTTGCTGATCTTGTCAGTAAAAATCTTCAAGAACTAGAAACTGCTAAATCCCAACTTGCAGAAGTTACTCAAGAGCTACAGGAAATACGAGAAAAGGGACAAGAAACTAGTCATCAGCTAGAGAATGAGGTAGAAGTTTTCCAACAAGAATTAACTCAGAAACGACAAGCGATCTCTAGCTTATTAGCAGAATTTTCTGATGCCAAACAACAGGGAATTGCCACTCTCAACAGTGAACTTGAAATCTATCAGCAAATTGTATCCCAATTAGAAACTGAATTTAATAATCGACTAGCCGAACTGCAAAGTAATACCGAACAGCAGAGGGATCTCACGATCGCAAATTTTGCCAAATTAAGCTCTGAATTGATACCTCAACTGACTAAGATTCAGGCAGAGGTTGAGGAAAAACAACAAACAATAATCTCGAATCTAGAAACATCAGCTAGTGAGTTTGCCAACAAACTGATTCAATTCCAAAACACTATCAAACACCAGCGAGATTCTGTGTTTAAAGATTTAGCCAGCCAAGCCTCTGGATTTGCGCCTCAACTTTCGAAGTTAGAAACACAAGTTCGTCAACAACAAGAGACTATCTTACAAAATTTACAACAAGCACAAATTATCTTCACAGAAGAGTTATCTCAGTTGCAAATAGCAGCAAAAAAACAACAAGATCATATTTTGCGGAGTTTTACCCAACTCAAATCTCAATTTGCTGGACAAATCTCCGAATTACAAACAAATCTGGCACAAAGAGTGCAGCAAAAACAGGAATTAGCAATTCACAATCTAGAAAACTTAGACACAGAACTCACAACTCAACTCACAGATTCACAAGCGCAAATTCAGCAGGAAATGGCGGGAATTCTGGAGCAATTACAACAGTTAGCAAGTAAATTTAGCGATCGCATTTCTCAGGAAAACTCAGGAATTCAGGCTCAAAAAGCCCAAACATTACAAAACTGGGAACAATTACAAGCCGAAGTTACTAATCAATTGACAACATTGCGCTCACAAATTCAACAGCGTCAGGAACAAGTGGGACAAAACCTAGAACAGTTACAAAATAATACTGCGGCTGAACTGGCGCAAATACAAGCAGATGCCCAAACCCAGAAAGCGCAAATCTTAGCAGATTTAGCCAAGATTAACCCCCAAGAGCTTTCTGCAACTGCCCTCACAGAAATTCAACAAAATCTGCAAGCCCTCAGTGAACCCATGGCACTTCTACAACAGAATCAACCTCAGTTATTTCTCAATCCTGATGATTTTATTGAACAGGGAAACCAGCTATTAGACCAGGAAAATTATCAAGAAGCGATCGCGCTTTATGACCAAGCCTTAGAACTTAAGGCAGAAAACCCCCATGCTTGGAATCAAAGAGGTATTGCTTTAAGGGAGTTACAAAGATATGAAGGGGCGCTCGCGGCTTTTAACAAGGCAATTAAAATCCAACCCAGCTTTGCCGAGGCTTGGTGTAATCGTGGTATTATTTTCAGCCGCCTGAAGCGTTACCAAGATGCGATCGCAAGTTATAATCAGGCAGTAGAGCTCAAACCAGACTATCATCAAGCTTGGGTAGATCGGGGAGTCGCTTTGGGGATGCTACGTCAACATGAGCCGGCTTTTGAATCTTTTGAGCGCGCTGTCGAAGTTCAACCCGACAACGCAGTAGCTTGGATGAATCGTGGCATGTCTTTAGAGATGTTAGAACGCTATCAAGAGTCTCTCAATTCTTTTGACAAAGCAATAGAATTTAATCCCCAATTATCTAAGGCTTGGAACTATCGAGGAAAAATTCTGATTAAGCTAGAGCAATATGAAACAGCATTAGTTAGTTGCGATCGCGCAATAGAGATTCAATCAGATTATGCGCAAGCTTACTATAATAAGGCAATTTGCCATGTAATGTGCAATCAAGTCGAGTCGGCGATCGATAACTTAAAACAGGCAATTAAACTCAATCCCCAATATCGAGAAGAAGCTAGAATTGATCCCTATTTTGCTGGTCTCTCCTAGAGCGTCGATTCAGTAATAATAAAATTCTAGTGCCGGTAAGCTTCGGAAGCAGGGGAAGCTTCGGAAGCATGAGAAGATCAGGAGGAGAAGAGGGATGGGGGAGAAATTTTCCTCGTTCCTCGTCTCTTGGTGCTCGCTTCTTGTTCCTTAATCACCCATCATTTTTTAACAAATTCCGAATCGCTGCTTCATGTTCTGCATGTTCTCCTTTGGCGACAGGAGGAGTGCTACGAGTATCGGTAATTAACCAATCCAAGGCTGCTGCTTGAACATCGATCGCGGCACCAGTTTTGTCCACACAATAGCGACCAAAAACTAGTTTATCTACCAGGCGAATGCCCGCACCTAAACGAGAATATTCAAAAATAACACTATTATCTACCGTTGCGCCGCTACAAATCCAGCAGTTAGGGCCGATCATACTAGGACCAATAATCGTCGCCCCATCTTCGATTTTTGTCATGCCACCAATATAAACTGGACCTTTAATATTAACTTTATCCCAATTGACCGATACATTTAGGCCTGTATAAATTCCTGGCTTAACTTCGATTCCAGGAATTTTAACATTTTTGATTTCTCCTAAAAGAACACCGCGGATGGCACGCCAATAATCGGGAACCTTTCCAATATCGACCCATTGGAAATCCATGGCAACTGCATAGAAAGGAGCTTGTTTGGCTACCAATTTAGGAAACAATTCGCCCCCAATGTCATATTCTTGATTGGGGGGAATATAGTCAAAAATCTCTGGTTCAAAAATATAGATTCCAGTGTTGATATTAGTACTCAATGCTTCTTCGACCGAAGGCTTTTCTTGAAAAGATTGAATCCTCCCATCTTCATCTGTTACGACAACTCCGTAGCTAGAAACATCCTCTTTGGGTACAGATTTAGTTACGATAGTTGCGATTGCACCTTTAGCTTTATGCCACCGTATAGCCTCGCTCAGATCGAGATCTATCAAGGCATCACCACAAAGAACAATAAAAGTGTCATCAAAAAAAGTCTTAAATTCTTGAATCTTTTTCAGTCCTCCTGCCGATCCTAGAGCCTCTCCGACAAGTTGGCCATCAACAATTCGACCTTCAAAAGAGTACCCAATATTCACTCCGAAACGTTGACCATCACGGAAATAACCTTCTATTTCATGGGCAAGATGGCTAACATTAACCATAATTTGGTCAAAGCCGTGCTGCCTGAGGAGTTCTAAAAGAAACTCCATTACTGGTTTTTGTAATATAGGAATTAAAGGCTTAGGAATGGTATAAGTTATGGGACGAACACGGGTTCCTTTACCAGCTGCCAGAATCATGGCCTTCATTAACGCTTCTCCTAAACCAAACGCATACTATAAAAAAATAAACCACTCTAGTTTATCAATAATGGTTGCCAACAGAAATGTTTAACAACAGAAAAAAATCAAAAAATTTTATTAAAACTCACTTCGTGGTCGGTAGCTAATTGTTTTGCTGGCAATCTCTAATCTATTTGATTGAGTCTAATTACTTATTTCAATAATTTCTTCAATTGCTTGATTGTCTGGTGAATTTCGGGTAAACGTTTAAAAAGCACAAAAGATTTGCGATAGTCTTTACTAGGAAAGGCCGGAGAACCTGAAACTATAGAATTCGCGGCAATATTATTACTAATTCCTGATTGAGCTGTGACAATTGCCCCATCCCCAACGGTTACTTGATTGGCTACTCCTACTTGTCCCCCTAATAAAACGCGATCGCCGATAGTCGCTCCTCCTGCTATGCCTACTTGGGCAGCCAAAGCACAGTTTTGACCAATGGTTACCCCATGCCCTACTTGTACCAAATTATCTAACTTCGTATTCTGCTTAATTCTGGTTTCTCCCACCGCAGGACGATCTATCGCTGTATTACAACCAATCTCGACTCCATCTTCCAAGACCGCATAGCCAGACTGTTCCATTTTGTACCAACCTTGCGCTGTCGGCACAAAGCCAAAACCCTCTGCCCCAACTACCGCGCCACTATGAATGACACAATTACTACCAATTTGGCTTCTTTCGTGGATAGTACAGTTGGCATGGAGAATAGTATTCTCTCCAATCACTGCTTCAGGATAGATTGTCACTTGAGGATGAATACAAACGCGATCGCCGAGCACGACTCCTTGTTCAATGACAGCATAGGCACCAATAAAGACATCTTTACCTATAACCACACTAGGATCGATAATTGCGGTAGGATGGATCCCAGGATTAGGGCGATATGGTTGGTAAAAAAGTGCGATCGCTTTAGCAAAAACTAATCTAGGTTGAGGAGTGGCAATCCAGGCAATATTTCGAGCCGATGCTTGCTGTTTTAAAGTCTCATTTTGCGGTAAAATCAGTGCACTAGCTAAAGTTTCTCCTAGCATCGAGGCAAATTTGTCACCTTCGATGTAACTAAGATGTTCGGCTTGGGCTTGATCTATAGCTGCAGTTGTTTCAATGTCTGGATTTAAAGCAAAATCGCGATCTAGACTATTTTCCGATGCCAGATTACCCAAGCGATTGACAATTTCTTGAAATTTCACCTTTGTCTTCCTCAAAAATTTATAAATGACTCAAGAATATCAGTATATGTTTAGAGTCGTC
>JASJDR010000019.1 GCA_030065615.1 Xenococcus sp. MO_188.B8
CGAATCCCTCCCGATGCTTTAATGCCGATTTGACCTTTAGTTATTTGCTTTAATAATTTAATATCTTCTACTGTTGCCCCCCCAAACCAACCCGTACTAGTTTTGAGATAAGCAACTCCTGCATCTAAACAAATTTCTGCGGCGAGTCTTTTCTCATCGTTGGTAAGAACTGTAGTTTCTAGAATTGCCTTGACAGGTTTTCCTGTAGATTCGCAAATTTGGGCGATTTCTCGGTATATTTTATCTGATTGCCGTGATTTAAGCCAACCAAGATTAATTACGACATCTAACTCCATTGCTCCATGATCTACGGCTTCTTGTGCTTCATAGAGCTTGACTCCAGAAGTATGGGCTCCTGTGGGAAAGCCAATGACGGTACATACCTTGGTTTTATGGTTATGTAAAATATCTGCTGCTTGTTTGACTGCGACAGGATAAATACAAACAGTGGGAAAACTATACTGTATTGCTTCGTTACAATATTGTTTGACTTCTTCTGAGGTGGCGATTGGCTTGAGTAAAGAGTGCTCGATATAGTTACTCAGATCAATTTCTATTTCTTTTGAGAACATTTTTTTAACAGACTGCTATTTTTATCGGTGAATATGACTGGGAAATTACTACTCCATTAGATAAAACATTTTTATTATTACTGGTTTTAGGCTTTTTTATGGCGGTTTTGGCTGATTTTAGATTTATTAACGTGAACTATTGTTGTCTTCTTGCAACGCCTTCTTCTCGCAGTTTCCTTTAGCCCATGCTTGCCTTCTTTAACTTTAGGATTAAATACTCTAACCTCGTTTCTTGCTCCTTGAATTATTTCTTGTTGAAGCAACACTTAACTCTGGATACGGAAATATTAAAAAAAAGTAGCTTCTGCAGACCCAAGTCCCCAAAATATTATCCATAGTCTCAAAATAAAATCTATCGCCATATTTTATTTTAGAGTAATTTATGTTACGTTGATTCAACTCTAGTGCTTTTGCGGTCGAAAAAGATGGGAATGTTCTGGGTGATACAATCTGGAACGAGTTGCTGTGACTTCTTTTAAAGCCGGACTAATTAAATATAAAGTAGTTCTGATCAAGTTATTTTTCTGACTTACTACTGCCATTTTGTCTAGGGAAACTAACCAAATTTTTTCATCATCCCATCCCACACGATAACAGATTGCTACAGGAGTATCTGGGGGATAATGTTGCAGTAATTTTGCCTGGGATTTCTCGACATGGCGAGCAGCTAAATATAGACATAAACTAGACTGATGGGCAGCCAAAGAAGCTAAATCTTCGGCTTCGGGCACATTGGAGGCTTGACCAGATATTCTAGTTAAAATAATTGTCTGTACAAGCTCTGGTATCGTTAATTCTGTTTGTAGCTTGGCAGCAGCAGCTTGAAACGCACTGATTCCCGGAATTAATTCAAAAGGAATTTCCGCTTCGGCTAATAGTCTCATTTGTTCTGCGATCGCGCTGTAAAGGGTGAGATCTCCAGAATGCAACCGCACTACGGATAACCCTTGTTTAACTTTGGCAATCATGAGAGGAACAATTTCTTCTAGAGTCTTGTTTCCTGTTTTAACGAGTTCGGCATCAGGTCGAGTATTTTGTAAAATCTGTTTGGGGACTAGAGAGTCGGCATACAAAATCACAGCTGCTTGAGAGATAATTTTATGGGCTTTGACCGTTAATAATTCGGGATCTCCAGGTCCGGCACCAACTATATATACTTGGGATCTAATTGGGTTTTTCATAAGGAGGGTGGGGGGATGGGGAAGCAGAGGAAGCAGAGGAAGCAGAGGAAGCAGAGGAAGCAGAGGAAGCAGGGGAAGCAGAGGAAGCAGGGGAAGTGGGGGGAGATGGAAAGATAGGGAAGTTCCCTATTACTTCATCCTTAATCCTTCATACTTAATCTTTTATTTCTATTTTTCACTGTATCGGGTAGAGGGCGTTTGAGGACATAGAGCCAGACTAATCCGAGGATTCCTAACGCGATCGCTGCTAAACTAACTACTTGAGCAATCCGTAAAAAGCCCAACCTCAGACTATCTGTCCGTAACCCTTCAATCCAAAAGCGACCAGCACTATAACTTATCAGATAAACAAAAGCTAATGTCCCCGTTTTTAAACGATCTTGATGTTTCAATCCCCAGAAAAACAGATATAAGACTAGAACAAACACCCCCAAATTCCACAGAGATTCATACAAAAAAGTCGGGTGAAAATATTCATAATTCAAATATCCTGGGGGACGATTACTCAGGGGAATATATAGCTTCCAAGGCAAATCTGTTGGTCGACCAAAAGCCTCCGAATTAAAAAAATTGCCCCATCTGCCGATCGCCTGACCTAAAATCAAAGAAGGGGCTACCAAATCAAATAATTGCCAGAGAGATACTTTATTGAGACGGGAGAAAATTAAAGTCGCGATCGCGCCACCGATAATTGCCCCGTGAATAGCAATTCCGCCTTTCCAAATCGCAATAATATCTTCAGGGCGTTGAGCATATTGCTGCCATTCAAAAAGCACATAATATAATCTGGCACCAGGAATTGCGCCAATTACCAACCAAATTGCTAGATCCCCCAACAAATCTGGATTAACTCCCCGACGTTGAGCAAGATATTGAGATAAAGTAACACCAATTAAAATTGCCGAAGCAATTAACAAACCATACCAACGGATCACAAAAGGACCAATTTCAGATATGATCGGGCCTGGAGATTGAAAAGCCAAGAACATTGAATTATGAATTATGAATTATGAACATTTAGAGTACTTCTCGCTTCAAATAAGGTTGTAAAACTTCTGGGACTTCTACTGTACCATTGGGTAATTGGTAATTTTCTAAAATAGCAGCCATTGTTCTACCAATAGCTAACCCCGAACCATTAAGAGTATGGACATATTGTGTCCCTTTTTTTCCAGTTTCTTTAAAACGGATATTGGCTCTTCTAGCTTGAAAATCCAAGAAATTAGAACAACTAGAAATTTCTCTGTAAGTACTAGAAGAAGGAAGCCAGACTTCTAAGTCATAACATTTGGCAGCACCAAAACCTAAATCTCCTGTACAAAGCTCAATTACTCGATAAGGTAATTTCAAAGCTTGTAAAATTGCTTCGGCATTTTGGACTAAAGATTCATGTTCAGCTTCAGAAGTATCAGGACTTACCAGTTTCACTAACTCTACCTTATTAAACTGATGTAGTCTGATTAATCCCCTAGTATCTTTACCGTAACTTCCAGCTTCGCGACGAAAACAAGGAGTGTAAGCACAATGATAAATCGGTAATTGAGAATCTGTCACCACTTCACTACGATAGAGATTAGTTAGAGAGACTTCCGCCGTAGGAATCAACCATAAATCATCATCCCCACATTTAAAGCTTTCTTCGGCAAATTTAGGTAATTGTCCTGTACCAATTAAAGAATCGCTATTAACCAAAACCGGAGGCATTACTTCCGTATAGCCGGCTTTGATTTGACTATCTAACATAAAGTTAATTAAAGCCCTTTCTAAAGCTGCCCCAGCGCCGATTAAATTAACAAAACGACTTTGAGCAATTTTCACCGCCCGCTTGAATTCTAAAATACCTAATTGTTCACCTATTTCCCAATGGGGTCTGATTTTCTCTGATTGAGTTTTATATTCATCTCCCCAGCGACGAACCTCGACATTTTCGGTTTCATCTTGCCCAATAGGTGTAGATTCATGGGGTAAATTAGGAATTTGTAGTAATAATTCGTTTATTTTAGCTTTCAGCTCTCTTTCCTGGGGTTCTAGCTGCGCTACCTGAGCTTTAATTTGATTTCCTGATTCTCTTAACGCTAATATTTCCTCGCCTTTGGGATCACTACCATTTCTAATTTTTTGTCCAATTTCTTTGCCTATTTCATTGCTTCGCGCACTTAATTGACTGCGTTGGGTTTCCAATTGTCGCTGTTGCAGATCTAGCTCAACAATCGGCTGAATATCGTATCCGTCTGCGCTGCGACGGTTTAGTAATTCTTGAACTTGAGTGGGATTATCCCTAATGAGTTTGAGGTTTAGCACCGTTTAATCTTGTTACTTCCTAATTTCCCTTTGTTAGGATATCCTATTTGCGGCATGAAATAACATGATAGCAACAGGAAAAGAGGAATTAAGGTTATAGGTTTTAAACTAGACAAGATTTAGCATTGTTTTTATTATCACTATTGTTGTAAGAAAAACCCTAAGTGGATTATAATCAGGAAGCATTAAAACGAAAGGGCGATTGGCGGAATTGGTAGACGCACCACACTCAAAATGTGGCGGGAAACCGTGAGAGTTCGAGTCTCTCATCGCCCATTGAAGGGATAGATAGCAATGGTTTCGGCGTTTTGATAATTGGAATCTCTTTGGTGTTTACCTATTTATTTAATCAGATAAGAAACCAAAAAGAAACCAAATATCGATTATCCAAACTTTTGTAACAGTATTTTGGGACGAAGTTTTGAAGAACTATTTTCGTGTTCCCAAATCTTTTTTCTAATCTCAATTGGAATATCGGTAGTCCTAAAAAGGAAAGGATAAGGGAAGATAGCAAATAGTTTTATCTTGAAACTTCATTTCTACCTGCTATTTATCGACAATGTGCGGTATTTTACAGTGATTTCTGGGTCTCTTATCCAGTGGCTTTCCCCAGTAACCGTCATCGAGCTGTGGGAAAAGAAACAGGTCTAACAAGCTATATAGAGCGCTTTAACGGAACTTTACGATAAAGAGTATCACGGCTAGTCAGAAAAACTCTATCATTTTCCAAGAAACTAGAAAATCACATCAGCGCAATCTGGTATTTTATTCATCATTACAATGCTTCTTTACCTGTGCATTCATCCTTTCCTTTTTAGGACTACCCCCTGAAAATTTATGTTCGATTTTCATCATGAGAGAAAAAGGGAAACCAGGTTCTCGATATAAATGAGAAGGGATTTTTTCTTTGATTTCCTCGTGTAACTGTGGCAGCTCACTCCAATGCCTACCACATTGAAGATGGTGAGCGGTATGGTATCCCAAATTGCAAGTAAAAAAGTTGTACCAATGATTTGTAATGTTGTAAGTTGCTTTGTAGGGATCCTCTAAATCTAAGCCAGCATGATGATGATAAGTATCGTAAGTGGTGAAAAATAACAACACGATCATCGGAATGATGAAAATGATTATAGTGCCGATCCAATTAATCCAAGAGAATAAACCTAGTACTAATACCGTTAGCAAAATATTCTGGATTAGCTGGTTGCGAGACTTGGGGTGACGTTTCCCGACCTTAAATGCGATCAGATAACCCATGCTCGACACCTTTAAGGTGTATTCCATATGGGACATTAATTTCCCACTGGTAGTCTTCCAGGCAGATTCATCTTTGGATTGATCTAAATAATTAATATGGTGGCCGAGAGTATGGTGCAGAACCCAAGCTTCCCCGACAATTCCCGTATGCAAACCCATGATCAATTCTAGCAGACGGTTGGCCCAAGAGATGGTAAAAAAATTGCAGTGTTGATGATGATGGTTCCAGCAACAGATAAATCCTTTGATATAGAGGCTACAGATCGCCCAAGTAATAGTAATTAATAGAGAAGGACTAAACAAAAGAACCATCAAATCAATCCCGAAAACTAACAAGATGACTGTGATCGGGTAGTAATCAATTTTTTTTCTGACAAACATTTTTTACGTAGTAATCAATTTTTTTTCTGACAAACATTTTTTACCTAGGTAGGCGCAGGTTGACACTGCTGCTGAGGTCTTTGACATTATAAGAGGGTTTGTGCTCGGAGATCGGTCAAAAAACTAGGCATCAGTCTGAAATACCTCTGGATTGTGATAGTTGGGAATCTCTTTATTGCTGAGTGATTGGTTTTGTTTTGACGCTTTCCGTAAAATGAAACCATCTATAATCAGAATGGGAGTCCAAGCAACAAACCGAAACAGGTCTACATTCATATACAAAGCCCAACACAATAGAGCAACACTAATACTGAGCGCCCCAGAAAGCTGAATTCCCCAGAATAAAACTGCACCTACCATCAGACTCAAAACATGGGGATAAAAGAAAAAGAAGAGGATATAAAATCTCATTATCCCCCCAAAGGTATTGCCAAACAACTTGGCAATCCGCTCTGCATATCGGGAAGATGCGCCTTCAATGCTTCCAGGTCCCCGGAGACGAAAACGTAAAGGCTGATTGCTACCCAGGAGATATGCTTGCAAAAGAGCTTCCAGACAAGCTCGTCTGGGCAGCTACACTGCTAATTTCACTACTAATGCCAACGGCGCTCTCACCCAATCCAATACAGAGGACTCGTTTGTCTCGAAATAGATCTGGTTTTTGATATGATTGACCGTGAATCACGGTCTCCTGAAATCCCTCAAGCCCTGGTATAGCTGGAATAGATGGTTTTCCATGCAGTCCACTGCAAACAACTACAAAGGTATAACCCTGGTAGATACCCCGATCAGTGATGACATCATATCCACCAGTGTTGTTGCGTTGAATTGCTTCTACAGTAATGCCCAGGTGGATGCGCTTTTCTAAGTCAAAGCGTTGAGCAAAAACCTGCAGATAGTCCATCATCTGCTCTGGTGTGGGGAAATCTGGATAGTCATCTGGCATGGGGAAAGAGCCAAACTCCGTGATCCACTTTGAGGAAGTTAGAGTAGCACTTGCCCAAGCGTGGGTTTGCCAAACCCCACCTAAGCTCTCATTTTTCTCCAGTATGGTAACTTCTTCAATTCCTACCTCTAAAAGTTCTTTGGCGGTTACTAAACCCGATACACCAACACCGATCACCAAGCATTTGCAGTTTTTTATGGTCGTGGGATGAGTTTTGGAAATTGTCATAGAATAAGAATAGATTTACTTGTACTTTAAATAAATCACAAATAAAGCTAAAAAATCGATACAAATATACAAATACTGACATAATATTTATACTTTATAGATAATAAAAGCTACAGTTGTCAAACTAACTACATAATGCATTATGGAGTAAACCATATCAATATAAATGCCAAAGTTACTTGTAGTGGCTTTGGAATAAGTTTTGTAATAATAGAAAACAACAAGTAAATTCTGTGTTTAACTTGTTACCATAGAATGTCTTCAGAGGACTTTTAGGATTATTTTGATCTCGATTAGCAGAACTGCAATTGTACATCCGCACCACCTTGATCCATACAGTTCAGAACAGAAAAATCTTAAGATACAGCCAATTTTTGCTAGGGATAAAGAGCCAATATCTCAATATCGACCTCCCCCCTCCCCTTGTCAGATATACGTTTCAGCGTTTTAAAAATCCTTGACATAAATAACGGGAATAACGGGTCAGATATTCTAGTCTGACCCTTTGATTACACCGACTGAGTAGAAACTTGGTCGGTCTTTTAGGGAATTCATAGATAAAAATGGTGATGGTTATGGAGACTATTGTCGTTGTGTTGGAGACTCTCCAAATATCGTATTATCTTGTATATTAGGACGAAAAACTGGTTTTGATACAAATCAATATACCAACTATTTCGGGAATGAATGCAAACCTTAAGCATTTTTATTTTCCTTAAAAGGTAATGCGGAGCCTCACGGGAGTTGTTTGAGCGTTAGCGATTCTTATGTAAGTCGGTTTCTTTAGGTTTTTTTGCTCAACTCCTTCCAAAAACTAGATATCCCCCCTAAAATATTTTGAAAGTTTGTACCACAGGTACTAATTTAAGATGCTTGCCTGCCATATTTTGCCAAAATTCACCAAATACTGCCAAAATTTGCCGCTTTACCTGTGGTAGAAACTGTGGTAGAAATGTGGTACAAAGTTGCAAGTTTCTACCACAAATCGCGCGCAGTTATTGTCGGGACTGAGTTTCGCGCGGCGTAAGTTTGTACCACAAATTCTCTATTTTGCGCGAATTTTGCGGTTTTTTTGGTGAGAGGCTCTATTTCCTTCACTTTCTTCCATTTTCTAAATTTTGCGCCCAATATCACCATGATGGAGATGATGGCATGGTGTCGCCGGCAATAGAACTATTGCTAATAATCAATCATCACAAATACAATTACCGTAAATACTCGCAATCTGAACTTTTACATAGGTGGCAAATCAATATCCTCTCTTGCTGCCAAATAGTTATTTAAAATCATTTCTGGGCTCGTACCTGCTAATCTGGCAATCGTCGCAACATCAACTCCTGCACGAACTAAGCGAGTTATTCCTGAGTGTCTTAGACTGTAGAATTTAAGATATTTGTGGACTTTTCCTAATGATACTAATCTGGTAACTAAAGGCTTCCAGACATCGCGACCCCAAGATCTTTGATCCAAGTAACTCTTGGACTTAGGAGTAGAAAAAAGTAAATTATTCTCATTAGGTATGCGCGGTATTGTCTTGAGAAAATCAATTAATTCCTGATTGCATTTAAAAACTCGAATCTCGTGGGTTTTGTCATCTTTTAAAATTCCAGGAGAGTAGGCTTTTGAGAAAGTGATATGGGTACTGTTGCTCCTAGTTTGGATGTCCGACCAAGTAAGTGCAATCGCGTTTTCTGGACAGCAAAATGTTAAAGCAACGAATTTAATTTAAGGATATCCCATCAGATAGATAAACAACTTAAACTTTTAGAAAGGAATTGAAACTTTAAATATCTATTAACGGTTTTTTGACAATTCACCTGTAATCTGAGTATGATATCCAACATCAGTAAAACTACTTAGTCATTTACTAGGATAAACACAGATTTTGATAAATATATCCGTTTATAAAGCTCTGTTGTTAGAGATCTGCATAAGTCTCATTATGATTTATAAAGCTCAATATAAGTATTTTTATATATTAGTGCAATTACACAATATGTGAATTACTTGTTTCCCGTAGTAATCACAAGATCATCATTATGTTTGTGTTTAAACAAAATTACTATGACAATAAAAAGGAAAATATTTCAGTAGAGCGTGAAGAGCGGGATCTTCGTTTGCCTCAGAAAATGGCAATCGACATTCGCAATATTATTAGAGTTTTAGTACTAATTACGTCTGATATATTAGCGCTCACATTAGGATACTATCTGGCTAACATTGCTTATGTACAGAGTTTTTTATTCTCTAGTGAGCAGATAGGTTCAGAAACTAACTTATCTTTGGCATCTGTTTTAATTCTCACCATATCTTTGTTATCCGTTAGCCAAGCTTACAGGCGAGGAGCCAAAAGCAGAAACTTCACCATTTTATCAAGAGCAATTACCCTGACATATTTAGCTCTGATGCCCATAGCTTGGGAACTCTATGGTGAAAACTGCTTTCTTCAGATATTTGTGGTTTGGTTGATAACTTTAGTGTTGATTAATGGCTGTCGTTTTGTGATTTTCCAGACTTTATTGTATTTGCGCCAAAGGTATGAGCCTTGGAAAATTAAGGTGATGCTAATTGGAGAACGAGAAGATCTCGAAAAATGCCTGTCTGTATTAGAAAATAGCCAGCAATTTCAAATAGGCGCTCAGCTAGATTTATCAAGATTTGGCGACTACGATCAATTAATAGCGGCTTTTGATAGACTCGATCTCCAACAAATAGACGAGATTTTGATTTGCTCTTGGACAAAAATCAAAGAATCCAAAAAGTTTTGGTGGAAACTACGCTGTAGTGGCATTTATTGGCGAATCCTTGATTTAGACAAGCCAAGCAACCTAGAAAATTTAGAAATTTCTCAATTTGAAGGCATTACAACCTTGAGAATCAGCGATCCACCAATTGCGGGAATTAATTTTTTAAGCAAACGTATTTTCGATGTTATAGCCTCGTTTATTTTGTTACTTGTTCTCAGTTATCCCATGGTGATAATTGCTTTATTAATTAAGCTCGATTCACCAGGGCCTATTTTTTACAAGCAAACTCGCGTTGGCTTAAAGGGCAAACACTTCAAAGTTTGGAAATTCCGTACTATGGTACAAAATGCCAGCCAACTGCAACAGCAACTAGAAGCCAAAAACGAAGTTGGTGGCGGAGTACTCTTTAAAATTAAAGACGATCCTCGCATTACTAAAGTCGGTAAGTATCTTCGTAAATATAGCCTCGACGAACTTCCTCAGTTATTTAATGTTGTATGGGGACAAATGAGTTTGGTGGGTCCTCGTCCATTACCAGTGCGAGATGTTAAGAGATTTTCTCGCCAACACTATTTTCGTCATGAAGTCATACCAGGAATTACCGGTCTATGGCAAGTTAGTGGTCGTTCGAATACAGATTCGGAACATGTCTTTAACTTAGATTTTGAATATATTCAAAATTGGTCTTTAGCTTTAGATTTTAAAATATTATTAAAAACTATCAAAGTAGTATTTAACCATAACGGTGCCTACTAAAACAAACTAATTTAACTATCAGTATAAAATTTTTATGGACTCTAACATTTATTTAGATGAGTATATAGACTTCCAGAAATACTGGCTAGTTTTGAAGCGACGCTGGAGACCAGCAACAGCAACTTTTATTGGTATAGTTGCCATTGGGCTTATCAAATCCTTATCTACGCCAAATATTTATGAAGCCGAAGCCGAAATTCTAATTAAAGCAGATCGAAGCTCTAAACTTACAGGCATAGCAAATGTTTCGGGAGAAATCGAAGGTTTAGCTAAAAAAAGTGACCCTCTAACTACGGAAGCAGAAATTCTCAAATCTCGTCCCATTGTGGAACAACTTATAGAAGAATTAGATTTGAGAAATGATGCAGGCGAACTATTGAGACATAAAGCTATAGATCTTAAGGTTAAGCCTATTACTGGCACAGATTTATTAAAAATAAGCTTTACCAACAAAGATCCAGAATTGGCAGCATTGGTTGTTAATGAGGCAATTGAAGTATATATCCAAGACCATAAGTCAAACAACATTGCTGAAGCCGCCGCCGCCACGAAATTTATTAGTGAGCAGTTACCCCAAATAGAGGCCCATGTTAGAAAAGCAGAAGCAAATCTACGTCGTTTTAAAAATCAAAATCAGATTGCTAATTTAGGAGAAGAAACTACAGCTAATATTGATTCGCTCTCTAATATTACCAATCAGATCGATCAAGTAGCCGCAGAATTAAAAGACATTAACGCTCGCTACGATAGGCTGCGGGTTCAACTAGATATGAGTTGGCAAGAAGCTTCAGCTGTTAGATCTCTAAGTGAATCTTTAGCCGTACAAAGATCTTTAGAACAGCTCCAAACCGTGAAAGTAGAACTGGCACAAAAGAGCAATGTGTTATCAGATTTAGCTCCTCAAATTATTGCTCTGAAAGAACAAGAAGCAGATTTGACTGCTCTATTAGATAGGCAAATAGCTCAAACTTTGGGCAAAGAACAGCAAAATTTAATCAAAAAAGTCGATTTATTAAGTCTGGGGGCAATTAAGGATTCTCGAATCTCAGAATTTGCTAATTTAGGGTTACAAAAAGAAGGATTAGAACAAAAACTCGTAAATCTTAAAAAGACCTATAGTTCTTACCAGCAAAAGTCTGGCAATTTACCAGGTTTGCAGGAGCAACAAAGGGAACTCGAACGTCGCGTTGAAGCTGCTCAATCTACTTATCAAACTCTTCTCGGTAAATTACAGGAAACTCAAATTGCCAAACAACAGAATATTGGTAATGTCCGCGTGGTTGCTAGCGCAATAGTTCCAGAACAACCAATTGGACCGAGTAAAAAAATGATTGTAGGTGGAGCTGGGGTCGTAGGCGCTTTACTAGGTATAGCAGTTGCTTTCTTGGTAGATATAAGAGATAGGACGATTAAAAATACTCAAGAAATAGAGGAAATGCTCACTTATCCCTTACAGGGAATTGTTCCTGAGCACCCCGCTCATCAGGAAATTACGACTAGAGAACAGCTATTGTTACCAGATAGCTCGACGATTAACTCACCACAGTTGGCAGCTACCAAAATCCCATCATTATCTATCAGGGAAATTTACCACAATATGCAAGTTAATCTACAAATGTTTGATAAGGAAGCAGCACATAAAGTTATTGTGGTTACTAGTGCAGTAGCGGGAGAAGGCAAATCCTCTGTTTCAGCTAATTTAGCCATAGCTAAAGCTCAATCTGGGCAAAAAGTTTTGCTGGTGGATGGAGATTTACGCCGCCCTAGTCAACACAAGTTATGGAATGTTCCGAATGAAGAAGGATTAACTAATGTACTCAACCGAGAAGCTCCATGGTACGACATCTTGTATCACAGCATGCCCAATCTAGATCTAATGACTTCAGGGACAATACCAAAACATCCAGTTACTTTACTAGATTCTCAGACAATGGAGGAATTTATTGCCAGCGTAGCTATTTACTACGATTACGTCATCTTTGATACGCCTCCTTTAGTTGGTTTAGCTGATACTAAGATTTTAGGTAAGTTAGTCGATGGCTTGCTATTGGTGGTGCGTCCTGGGGTAGCTAATTATGCTAGCGTTACTGCTGCCCAAAAAATATTAGCAGTTTCAGATATTAATCCATTGGGAGTAGTGGCTAATGGAGTTGACTTTGACCAAGAACCCTATAGTTGTGGAGATTATTATCTAGATGAAAAGTATGCGAAAGTTGCTCAAGAAAAAGCAATAGATAAAAATCTTTTTGCCACAGATGTTCCTTTGACTTTAGAGGCAATTTTAGATCCTGAAAATTCATCCGATTAATTATTAAAATTATATGATTATATTTTTATGAATATAACTAAAAAACGTAAAGTAATAAGTAAAAATATTCGAACGATATATACCCCAGAAAGCCAGCTACGCCATCCTAAGCAATTATTAGCATTAATGTGGCGAGATTTACTGGCATCTAGGGAATTAGCTTGGCGACTTTTGCTGAGAGATATTAGTGCTAAATACCGTCAATCTTTATTAGGTATTTTTTGGGCAATAATACCTCCCATAGTTACAGCAGCAGGTTTTACTTTAGCCAAGAATGGAGGAGTAATTAATTTAGGTAGTACCGAATTGCCTTATCCAGCCTACGTAATGTTTAGTATGACGCTGTGGCAAACTTTTGTCGAAGCATTGCAAGGACCAGTACAAGCAGTAACTCAAGCTAAAGCCATGCTTGCGAGAATAAACTTTCCTCGCGAAGCATTGATTATTGCCAAGTTAGGGGAAGTATTTTTTAACTTTGGCATCAAGCTAGTGTTAATCATTGGGCTATTTCTTTGGTTCAAAATGCCCGTAACTTGGAGCGTAATCTTAGCTCCAGTGGCTTTAATTCATCTAGTGATACTAGGAATATTTTTTGGTCTACTCATCGCACCTTTGGGCGCTTTATACCAAGATTTTGCCATGGGGCTGACTTTAGCTGTTAGCTTTTGGTTGTTTTTGACCCCAGTTGTTTATCCAGTACCCAGTGAAGGTTTATTTGGCACGATTGTCAAGCTTAATCCTGTTACTCCTTTGTTAGTTACTACTAGGGAGTTAGCTACCACTGGTTTAGTTTCTAATCCTCAAGGATTTTGGTTAGCAAGTATTTTTGCCTTGCTTGGTTTGTTTTTGACTTGGATTTTTTATCGAGTAGCAATGCCCTATGTAGTAGAGAGGATTAGTTCATAAATGATTATTGATGCCAACAAAAAAATTGATAATGCTCGACGGCAAAATAATAATCACGTCAACGATAGTGAAGTTGTGCTTTCTGTCAAAGGAGTTTCTAAAAAATTTTGTCGGAATTTAAAACGTTCTTTGTTTTATGGAGTACAAGACATTGCTAGTGATTTAACCGGGTTGCGAACTAAAAGCGATCGCCTGCGACCAGAAGAGTTCTGGGCTTTAGATAATGTCAGTTTCCAACTGCGAAGAGGAGAAGCACTGGGCTTAGTTGGCAAAAATGGTAGTGGTAAATCAACTCTGCTGCGAATTATTGCTGGTTTAATCAAGCCCGATCTTGGCACTGTAGAAATAAAAGGTAGAGTTGCCCCCCTGATTGCTCTTGGCGCAGGTTTTAATCCCATCCTGACAGGAAGGGAAAATATCTATGCCAATATGGCGATTTTGGGTTTGTCTAAAAAGGAAATTGACGAGCGGTTTGATGATGTAGTTGAGTTTGCCGAAGTTGGGGAGGCTATTGATTCGCCAGTACAAACCTATAGTTCTGGAATGCGAGCGAGGTTGGGGTTTGCCAGTGCGATTTATACAGAGCCAGATATTCTTTTAATTGATGAAGTTCTTGCTGTGGGGGATATCAAGTTTAAAGCTAAGTGCTTGGGCAGATTGCAGGAATTACGTCGGAAAAAAACTACATTTATCTTAGTGAGTCATCAACCTCAAGCAATACTAAATGTTTGCCAGGATGCAATTTACTTGTTGAAAGGTCAACTAATAGACTCTGGCGATGCTTATTCAATTATGAATCGATATGAAACTGATTTGTTTTTGCAAGATGGCAAGAAAGAGTCAGGTCTATTGCTTCGACCAGAAAAACCCCCAAGTGAAAGTTTAGGGTTTGATATTGTATCTCTGTGTTTTAGAGATATACAAGGAAATATCATTAAAATACCTAAAAGTGGTGAACCAACAATTTTTTGCATTGGGTATAAGGTTCATGAAGGCTTCCTAATGGATAAAATTCATCTTAGTATTCTAATTAAAGAGTTATGTGGTGAAGGTAATAATGTCCTGCGCTTATGTAATTACGATGATGGCATAGGATTAGAGGTATTCCCTGGAAAGCATGAGATACAGGTTCGGTTACCTTATCTTGGTCTAAAAGCTGGTTCGTATTTCATGGCGATTTATGCCAAGAAAGATTCTTTTATATTGCTTGATGTTATTGAGTCATTTAAGTTCACTGTAGAAACAAAAGAATGTATGATTCGATGTTTATACTATCAGCCACGAGAGTGGAAATCCGTAAGTGAAGATTCTCAAATCAACTAGTCTTCTCTAATAAAAATATATGTAAAGAAACAACTAAACAAACAAACTAACTAATGGGACTTTTAGAAAACTTTGCTAACCATAAATTTTAATGAAACCCCATTTAAATCTAGTAGTGAATTCACAAATAAAGTATTATGATTGCACTTTATAACGGTTATGCTTTTACCAGTAATTTTGGAGACCTGCTTCTACTAAAAATTTTTGAGAACTGGATTAAATCAGATGCCAGCTCTGATATTGTGTATCCATTGGTACCAAAGTCTAAGTTGAGTCAATTTCGAAATTATTTTACAAATGCCCACACGGATCTAAGTAACTTCAAGTCTTGGAAAGCTCTTATCTATTCAGGAGGTGGGGCATTTGGGGAACCAGAACGAATGCGAGGCAAAACATTTAGAGGGGACTGGAACAAGAAATTCTTCCGTAGAAATGCATTTCCTGCTGAGTGGTGCATATGGAATAAGATTCCTTATGCAATAGTAGGAGTAGAAGCTGGTCCGCTGTCAAATATTTTTGTGAAGCATGAAGTAAAACGCATGTTTGCCCGTGCTTCAGTACTTTCGGTGCGTAATTTAGAGTCAGAGCAATTTATTCGCAATACATTAGGCATTGGTTCCAATGTAACTATTGCTCCCGATCCGGCCTTAACTCTAACTAAGGCTGATATTCCCGAGCAAGCGCTGGAGAACGTGGGCCGACTCCTAGAACCCTATAGAGAAAAAATCCTATTGGGAATCCATGCGCCACAACGTTTTCTAAGTGAAACTTCTCAAGCACAATCATTAAGAGCTGGTTTGCTCTCCTGCCTTACTAGTGAATCAGATATTGTACCAGTTGTTTTCTCAGATACAGGAAATAGCGATCGCTCAGCAGAATGCTGTGATCGCTTAGCAAGTTTGATTCAACATGCTACAGGACAAAAATGCTTGTCAATCCCTTTTCAGGGTATCTGGGAGACGGTCGCATTGATTTCCAACCTATCAGCAGTTTTGACAACAAAGCTGCATGTAGGTATGGTCGGTTATGCACTAGGAGTTTACTGTGAGTCATTCGGGACCCATCAAAAAACCCCCCGCTTTTACAGTCAAATTGGACGTTCTTCTCAATGCACCATGCTCAAAGATTTGGAAAAAAATACGGTTGAGGAAAAAGTCGAACGAGCCATACAACATGCTCGTAGTAAAGCTTCAATTATGGATAAAAATTGGCAAATAATAAAGAATGATGCCCTTTTACATCGAAAACGAGTTCTCTCATTTCTTGATTTAACAGCAACAATACAATAAGCTAAAAGAGCTTTATTTAATCTAATGATAATTAAATCCCAACTCTCAGACACCCAAATTCCTGATGTATCGGTTATTATTCCTACCTATAACCGAATATCAATGCTAGAAGAAGCACTAGCAAGTGTGTTCTCTCAAGATATTGATGGCATTGTTGAAATCATTGTCATAGATGATAATTCTTCAGATGGGACTTCAGAAATCGTAAGCGAGAAGTACCCAAACATTAGACTGATTAGCCTCAAACAAAACGTAGGAGCATGTGTCGCTCGAAATCTTGCCCTTAATGAGGCAAGGGGTAATTATATTGCTTTCCTCGACTCCGATGATCTTTGGGAAACTAACTATCTTAAAACTCAGCTTGCTGCTTTAGAAGGTAATGAAAGGTGCCTCTGCATCAGTGCCTTAGTGGTTTGGAACACGGTGAAAGATCAGAGAAAAACTTATCTTCAAAAACCCAACTTGAAGAGGTTCACTTCGCCTTTCCACCAATTGCTGACTGCTGGGAGTTTTATTTCTACTCCTTCATCTATTGTTTTTCCTAGACAAGTATTTAGCGAGGTTGGTCTGTTTGACGAAACCTATAGGTTGAGTGGAGATAACGACCTTTATATCCGTTGTCTACTAGCTGGTTATAGTCTAATTTTTACTGAACTACCTACTGCAATTTGTCGTAGGCATAATCAAGGTCAGATGACTGATATCAAAAACATTGAGATGAGAAGGAAAATTAGATTGGCAAGAGCAGATAAGTTTTATTGCTTAGTCGAGAACTGTGTCGATATAGTACCGATTGAACAGATATATGCTGAAATTAACAAATATTTTGCAAGTACATACTTCAGGAATAAATATTTAGGAAAATGGTTATCTTTATCCATCAAATCAGCTAGACATGTCAATCTATTCTATGCTTTATCAAACATAATTTATGACATCAGAGGACAACTAAGAATTGGAACAAAACTTAGAATAATATTTTATTATCTCAAAAAAGCTGTAGCTATATAACTAATAATTATTAAAATAATTAGCTATTAATTTACAAACTTAATAATAGAAAATTTCCCACTATGTATTTATTTAAAACAAGGATTAGCTATTTCATAAATAAACATCTTATTTTTTTAAACTAATGAAAGTACAAGAAAAATATGTAAGAGACTGTAATACTCCCCTTGTCACAGTCATAATTCCAGTTTTTAATGATTCAAAACGTCTTAAGCTGTGCTTGAAAGCACTACAAAATCAGACGTATCCAAAAGATGCATATGAAATTATTGTTGTTGATAATAACTCAGACGAAAATATAGAGGCTGTAGTAAGCCAATTTCCCCAGACAACCATAACTAGCGAATGTAAACCTGGTTCCTATGCAGCTAGAAATAAGGGTATATCTTTAGCAAAAAATGAAATTATTGCATTTACGGACTCAGATTGCATTCCAGCTTCTAATTGGATAGAAAAAGGTGTATTCAATCTTTTAAAAAGACCTAACTGTGGATTAGTTGCTGGTCAAATAAAAATATTTTATGAGAATCTAGAGCAACCTACAGCAGTAGAACTATACGAAAAAGTTACAGCTTTTCCACAGAAAAAGTATGTACAAGAATCAAATTTTGGTGTTACTGCCAATCTTTTTACATTCAAAAATGTAGTGACAACTATTGGTTTATTTGATGAATTTCTTAAGTCTAGTGGAGATTACGAATGGGGACAAAGAGTTTATGCTAATGGATATTGTCAAATTTATGCTGAAGATACGATTGTAGAACATCCTGCGAGACATTCTTTTAAAGAATTACACCAAAAAATTGTTAGAGTAATGGGCGGAAAACAAGATTTGAAGGAAGCAAAAACTTGTAATTTTATATTTTTTCTTAAAAATATATTTTGGTTATTAAGATCGACTTATAAGTTAATTTTAAACACTATTACTAACCCAAAGTTCAAAGAAGTTAAGTTTAATCTTCAAGTAATTAGAGTTGCTTTATTCGTATGTGGCACCAAAATTTTAATAAGAACCAAACAAGAATATAGAAAATTCAAATTAACTAACCAAATCAAAGTAACGAGTTGAATCGCCAAATATTAAAGTTATAGAAATATTGTGTTGATGTAGCGGCAATAGCTCACACCGAAATTTTTAAATCTACATATGTATAATTCTAAGCTAAGAACCCCTGTTGTATTTATAATTTTTAAACGCCCAGATACTACAGAAAAAGTCTTTGAGGCAATTCGCCAAGCGAAACCACCCAAGCTGTTAGTTATTGCTGATGGAGCGCGTCCAGGTATACCAGGCGAAGTAGAAAAATGTGCTGCCACTCGCGCAATTATAGACAGAGTTGATTGGGATTGTGAAGTTTTAAAAAATTATGCTGATGAGAATATGGGTTGTAAGCGGCGCGTGTCAAGTGGATTAGATTGGGTATTCAATACTGTTGAAGAAGCAATTATTCTTGAAGATGACTGCTTACCACATCCTACTTTTTTTAGATTTTGTGAGGAATTACTGGAAAAGTATAAGGATGACGAACGAATTATGACTATAGGCGGTACCAATCTTTTAGTTGAATGGAAATCTGATATTCAAAGTTACCATTTTTCTATTTATTTTAACTGTTGGGGATGGGCTACATGGAAGAGAGTTTGGAACTACTATGATGTTGACATGAAATTATGGGATCGACCACAAATTCGAGATAGAGTCAAAGAAATAATTGCCGACAAAGAGCAATACTTAAATCGCAAATCTAAATTTGACTTGACGTATCACGGTAAGGTTGATAGCTGGGCTCATCAATTTTTCTTCATGTGTCTTGCACATTCAGGTTTATCTATTACACCTTCTGTAAATTTAATCTCTAATATTGGTTTTACAGAAGAAGGTACACATACTAAAGTCGTTAACTCTCCAAAAGCTAATTTGCCATTGCAATCTATGACCTTACCTTTGAGAAAGCCTAGAGAACTAGCTGTAGACCGCGAGTACGATCTTAGGCGCTATGAAAAATTTTGGAAGCAAAGTTTGTTAAGGCGAATTATCAATAAAGGAAAATCATTGCTGGCAAGTAGCTAAGTAAATTTCTATTTATACTGTGGGCGGATGAGATTTAGACTTTTTAAAAAGTAGCAAAAGCTTTGTCTAGTTTGAATCTTATTCTTTTATCGAAACTCCAGTTTTAACCCGCTCGCAGTATATCTTAAAGTCAAAATATTACTTGAATTAAAGTGTTTATATTTTCTTACTTATAAAATAAATTTTTGGAGATTTCCTCATGACAAAATCAGCTAAAGATAAAGAACCAGAAAAATCAGTAATTTTTCTGCATATTCCTAAGGTAGGAGGAAGTACAATAAGTAAAATTATTGAACGACAATATAAACCCAATAACGTTTTCCGCGTCCGAGACAGTAGTCAAAAACGAATTCAAAATTGTGTGGATGAATTCAAGGTTCTTCCTGTAGCTGAGAAAGAAAGAATTAAAGTTCTAATGGGACATATGGGTTTCGGACTGCACAATTTTTTGCCTCAACCATCAGTTTACTTGACACTATTACGTGATCCAGTTGAGCGAGTCATATCCTATTACTATTTCATACTCCGCAGGCCCAACCACTACCTCTATCAGACGGTCACATCTAGAAAAATGAGTATAGAAGACTGCATTCGTTCAGGGATTTCTATAGAGCTGGATAATGGTCAGACAAGGATTCTCTCTGCAACCAAAGGAGATGTAGATTTACCTATTCCCTTTGGACAGTGCAATACAGAAATGTTGGAAAGGGCCAAGAAAAATCTGCGGGAATCTTTTGTTGGGGTCGGATTGGTAGAGTCATTTGATAAAAGTCTTCTGCTATTCAAAAAATTATTGAATTGGAATAACATTTTTTTTATCAAGAGAAATGTTACTCAAGATCGCCCTTTGAAGTCAGATTTGTCCCAGAAAACATTAAATATTATATATAAGCAGAATGAATTTGACATAGAGCTTTATCAATATGCGGCAGAGTTATTTCAAGAACAAGTTGCTCGACAAGGTCCTTCCTTCGAAGAAGAATTACAAAAATTTCACTGGCGTAATAGTCTCTATGGAAACACCTATGGAAAATTTTATTCATTAGCCTCATCAACCATCAAGCAATTCCAAAATTCAACTCCATGATAATGCCCAATTTTCTGCTCATTGGTGCGCAAAAAGCTGGAACAACTGCTCTCTCGCACTATATGAAACAGCATTCACAGATTTATATAAGTCCGATAAAAGAACCAGGATTTTTTGATTTTGAGGGTCAGAAACCAAACTTCTTGGGACCAGGTGATCGAGAGTTATTCAGCCATGTATCAACTGACATTGAATCTTATCGTAGGCTATTTCAAGGAGTTTCAAATGAAATTGCAATCGGTGAAGCAACCACCTGGTATCTGTATAGCTCAAGAGCGCCTGAACGGATACAGTATTACATTCCCAATGTTAAGCTGATTGTGATTCTTCGCAATCCAGTCGATAGAGCTTATTCAGCCTACCTGCATGTAATCAGAGATGGTCGTGAACTGATAACTGATTTTGCTCAAGCACTACTAGAGGAGGAGACGCGAATCAATCAAAACTGGGAATATCTTTGGCATTACAAACAGATGGGTTTTTACTATGCTCAACTCAAGCGTTATTTTGATTTGTTTAATAAAAATCAGATTAGAGTTTATTTATACGAAGACTTAAAAGATAATCCAGTTGCTCTTATGCAGGATATTTGCCGGTTTTTAAATGTTGATGAAACACTGATTACAGGTTCCCCTCCCCGTCGTAATGTATCTGGTATTCCTAAAAATAAGTTTTTAGATTATTTGTTAAAAAAACAAAATTTTAAGTGGCTCAAGACTCCCTTCAAACTATTCCTTTCGTCTAAGATGCGTGAAAATATTATAGTTAATCTTAATAATAAAAATCTTATTAAGCCACAGATATCTCCGGCAGCTAGAATTCAATTAGCTAAGATGTACCGCGAAGATATATTGAAGCTTCAGGAACTGATCGAGCGAGACCTTTCAAGTTGGCTGGAGTAGTTGGGAATATGAAAGTTTTATTACTTAGTAATTCTGATCGCCAAGGTGGAGCTGCCCGTGCCACATTTCGATTACATCAAGGTTTTCAAAGGATTCATGTTAATTCTCAGATGTTAGTGCAAACTAAACAGAGTGACGCTCAAACGGTTGTTGGCTCATCAGCTTCATCAGGAATAGGGAAAGCCATTGCTGGGTCAAGATTAATTTTAAACCAATTACCGTTAAAATTTTATCCCCATCGCGATCGCATTCTTTATTCTCTCCAGTGGTTTCCTGACAATATTACCTCCAAAGTGACCCAACTTGAGCCAAATTTGATTAACCTGCATTGGATTTGTGGTGGTTACCTACAAATTGAAACTCTTACTCGAGTTAATAAACCTTTAGTCTGGACGTTTCACGATATGTGGTCATTTACGGGAGGATGCCATTACAGCGGTGATTGCGATCGCTATACTAAATCTTGCGGAGCCTGCCCCCAACTTAGTAGTAAAAGAGATTGGGATTTATCCCGTTGGGTATGGCAGCGTAAAGCCAAGGCTTGGCAAAATTTGGATTTAACAATTGTTGCTCCAAGTTCATGGTTTAGCAAGTGTGTTAGTTCCAGTTCCCTTTTCCAAAATTCACGAGTAGAAATAATTCCCAATGGGCTAGACACTGAAAAGTACAGACCAATAAAGAAACAAGTAGCACGAGAACTGCTCCGTTTACCCCATAATAAGCAACTGCTTCTTTTTGGAGCATTAGGGGCAACCAGCGACAAGAGAAAAGGATTTCATCTGTTGCAACCAGCACTGCAAGAGTTGAGTCAAAGTGGGTGGCAAGATAAGTTAGATTTAGTTGTTTTTGGCGCTTCGCAACCAGAAAATCCGCCTGAATTAGAGTTTAAAGCTCACTATTTAGGTCATTTAAATGACGATCTCACCTTAGCACTTGTCTATTCAGCAGCCGATGTAATGATTGTTCCTTCAATTCAAGAGTCTTTTGGACAGACTGCTTCTGAATCCTTTGCTTGTGGTACCCCAGTCGTTGCCTTCAATGCAACTGGATTAAAAGATATTGTTGACCATCAGCAAAATGGCTATCTAGCTCAACCCTATAAAATAGAAGATTTGGCTCGGGGAATTGTCTGGGTGCTAGAAAATGAAGAAAGACATCAAAAACTATCGCACCGCGCGCGTGAAAAAGCCGAACAAGAATTTGCTATGGAAATTCAAGCAGGTCGTTACTTGTCTCTGTTTACCGAGATTTTGGAGAAAAGCGATCGCCAAAAATGAAAATTTTAAGCTACTTTTGGAGCTGATAAAAGAGTTTATTGTTTATAGATGAAAAAAAGGATGCAAATGGTTACTTAGAGGTTGAAAATTGAAAAGAAAATCGCTTATTAAATTAGAAGTAGCAGTGAGTTTTTTATTACTTATGTTCTATATGGGAGCTTTGGGTATGAAAATTCCTATTGGAACTAATAGTGTTGATTATGGTACTGCACAAAGTAATTTAATTGAGAGGATTATGGCTCCTCTATCATATTTATTGATTCCTTTCTTAATTTCTAGAAAATGGAAATTATGTATTTATCTTTTAACCAAAGATTTGCCCTTAATTCTTTTACTATTTCTTGTTTCTTTTTCTATTATATGGACTGACCCTAATCTTGTTGTTCAAAATATATCTACAGTTAGAGGTTTATTATTATCAAGTATGTTTGGCGTTTATCTAGCTGCACGTTTCAGTATTAGAGAGCAGACGCGACTGTTAGCAGGGGTATTTGGTATAGTAATTTTATTCTCAATATTAGCGGCTTTATTTGTACCTGGCTATGGAATTCATCCAGCAACAAAACCACAATTAGCAGGTTATTGGACAGGTATATTTGCACATAAAAACTCTTTAGGAGGTCATATGGCTTGGAGTGCTTCAATTTTCTTGTCTCTTAGCCTAACTATATCTCGAAACCACTTAGGTCGCTTAGCATTATGGACAGGATTTGCACTCTCATTGCTGCTTGTTTTTTTATCTGGTTCGGCAGGAGGCATAGTAAACTTGCTGAGCGTGATTTGCATTATACCTCTGTCCAAATTTTTAAAAAAGACTCATTACAAATTGCAGGTACTTTTAATTATTACTCTACTTTTGCTATCTGGAGGTACATTTATCTTACTAGTGGCTAAGGCACCAACTATAGCAGAAGCGCTAGGTAAAGATTTAACTTTTACTGGACGTATTCCATTGTGGCATGAGCTGCTTGGTTATATTGCTCAAAAACCTTTACTAGGTTATGGGTTTAATGGGTTCTGGGATAGCGATCAATATGGCGAATTTTTTAGAGCTAGATGGGTTTGGCATGGTGTACCTCATGCTCACAACGGTTTTGTAGAACTGCTGCTAGCTGTAGGACTACTAGGTTTGTTACTTTTTGTCATGAGTTTTATTCGGCAATTCCTAAGAGCTTACAAACAAGTTTATAGAGCAAAAATAGTAGAAGATATTGTGCCAATGCAATTCTTATTGACTTTTTTAATTGCAAATATTTCAGAATCAAGATTATTAATAGCTAATAATATATATTGGACAATTTATATAGCAATGTCTTTGTCGTTAGCTATAAAATATAGACAAGAGCGTAAATTAAGAGCGACAGATTAGGCAAACAATATATGACGAGAGCATCCCATTTCGGCAAATGTATTGTTTTGGTTTATCGTACATCAAAACAATTTAAATGGAGAATAAGACAGATATTGTAGGGGTTTGGCAGTGCCAAACCCCTCCCTAAATTGTACGTTTCGCAGTAATTATTTAATTTGGTATTGCATTTAGATAGAACCTAACACTCAGCAGCAGTAATGACTCAACGTTACTAAATACTTAGTCGAGATAGCAAAACTTTCTGTAACTTTTTGGAAAACTTGTAAAGCTTTTAGAAAACAGCTATGATACAAAAAAAACAATTTTGATATAGCTTCATCAGTCCAGTTTAAGGTGACGTGGGTCAAAAGAGCTGATTCTTAATATTCAATTGTATTTAAAAACTCAAAATACTAATATTTTCAATGAACTAATAATTTTATCTACGGTTGTAAAAATAACTCGGAGAACTCAATATGTAGTTGACCATTTAAATACAAACATTACTCATCGTGTTATGGGAGTGAGTTTGACAATGATAGAATCTTCTTAATTTAATATGTATAACTGAAGTTAGCATATTAAATTATTCTACTAAGATCAGAAAGCTTGACTTTATCTTTGCTAAAGGCAGTAAAGATACCTTTTCTAAAGTAGAAAGTAACGAATATTTGGTCATATTCTAGGTACAGAATCTTTGCGAATGAGCTGAAGATATCTGATTGACAGACAAAACTACTGAACAATACATATATTCTTAAGAATTATAACTATGTCTAATGTTAATGATGATATAATACATCCCCAACTAGCGGTTCTCATGACTTGCCACAATAGACGTGACACGACCTTGGCTTGTCTTCAAGCTCTTTATCAGCAGGATGCAATTTTTGATGTATTTCTAGTTGATGATGGTAGCTCCGACGGTACTTCAGATGCGGTAATAGCAAGTTATCCAGATGTTAAAATCCTTCAGGGTGATGGAAACCTCTTCTGGGTAGGAGGAATGCGACTAGCGTTTGCCGAAGCACTCAAAGGTCACTATAACTACTACCTTTGGCTCAATGATGATACCCTGCTTGAGCCACAAGCCCTTAATGATTTGCTCAATATTCACCATGACCTGGCAAAACGCGGTCATCCAAATTCGATAGTTGTCGGCTCAACACAAGATCCACTGACGGGACAGCCGACTTACGGTGGCGCAGTGCAGTCAAAACTTTGGTACACTAAGAAATTTGAATTTGTTGAGCCAGGTCAAACTTCCCAAGAGTGCGACACGATGTTTGGCAACTGTGTGTTAATCCATAACTCAGTAGCTTCCAAGGTAGGTAATATAGATGGTGCTTTTATTCATTCAATGGGAGATTTAGACTATGGGCTTAGAGCACGAAAACTAGGATGTTCAATCTGGGCAGCACCAGGTTTTGTGGGCACTTGTTCTAGAAACTCTTTAGATGGAAGTTGGGTAGATCCCAATCTTTCTCTTTATAAACGCTTAAAAAAAGCATTCCACCCAAAAGCTTTTCCTTTCAAAGCATGGACTGTGTTTTGCAAGAGATACTCAGGGATTTTTTGGTTCATTTATTGGCCTCTGCCCTACTTACGCTCAGTTATTGGTTACAAGGATTTGAGTAAGTCTCCTTCGTTCCGTAAGGAAATTAAGCAAGAAAATCCATAAAGCAGTAAATTTCAGAAACAGATTGGTTCTGTTAAATTTATTCGGCAATTACAAATTAAATATTAAGGGTAATCAAACATAATAACACCATTAATTAATTTGGAGGTTTAATTTTATGACTAGCGAACGCGCACAAGAAAAACCAATCGATATTTCTAATCAAGTAGAGGAAGAATTCCGAACCTGGATATATAACCAAATGGAAAATCAGGATTATAGCGAATCCAAGAAGTTATTCTGGGCTCAATATATGCTGGATAACTCCAGACCCCAAAAAATCGTCAAAGATTTTTTTTCTGATTCCTTGCTACCTATTAAAAGACATCGTGCCCTTGATATTGGTTGTGGTTTTGGTAGTTTACTAATGGCATTACAGCCGCATTTTGAAAAAGTTTATGGCATAGATATAAACAAAACTTATGTTCAATGGTCACGTAAACGAGTTCCTCGCTCAGAAATAATTCATGCCAATGCTAAAAAGCTGCCATGGCCTGATGAGTGGTTTGACTTAGTATGTGCTACTGATATGTTTGAGCATATTGACTATAGTGAACAGCAGCTTGTAGCATCTGAATTAAAGAGAGTATTGAAACCTGGAGGACACGGAATTATTATTGTTCCCAACCGATTTCAAATACTTGATGAACACAACAAAGTTTTGTTTGGCACTTGGCTACCAGCTTCAAAACGAGAGTTTTATGTAAGAGCATTGTCAAAAAATAAGCATTTTGATAAGTGCTGGGAAAGAACAGGTCGTGGATGGAAAAACCTGTTTGAGAATCAAGGATTCGAGGTAACGCTAAAACCTCATTTCATGAAAGGATGGAATTTTTTAAAGTACTTCTTTGTACCAGCAAATCGCTACAAGCTATATATAACTCGCATTCTGTAACGCTACTGGAAAGACAGATGAAAATTACCAGAGAAACAGCATTCAAATTATTGTCTGGCTTTATCCTATCTTATCTAATATTCGTAATGTTAGGGAAAACACTGGCAAGTCCAACAGAATTAACGGTTGATGTGAGCCAAGTTCTTTCCGATGTATCGAATAATCCAGTTGGGATCAGTATAAATTTTCTACGGGTTGATCCTGCAATTACTCAACCTCTAAAGGAGCTTAAGGTAGGTTCTCTTCGATTTCCAGAGGGCGGCATAAGCAATTTCTATCTTTTTGACAAAGATAACCCAGCCAAGGCTAAGGCATCGCTTCAGGACCCCAACATCAGGTCTACACGAGACTTCCTAGTTAATGCTGATGGAACCTATAAAGCTACCCTCAGCTTTGATGATTTTATGAGCGTATGTCAATCAGTAGAGGCTGAGCCATTTATTATTGTGGGTATTGATGCTATGGTGTATACAGGAACTGAACCACATGCCACGCCAGAAGAAGTACAGAAAGCAGCCGTTGAATGGGTGAGATATGCAAATATCGTCAAGGGTTACGGTATCAAGTATTGGGAAATCGGCAACGAAAATGATTTGCACAATGGGGGTAAAAGTAATAAAAATTGGACGGCAGAAAAGTATGCCAACACAGTAGTTCAGTTCTCCAGAGCAATGAAGGCAGTCGATCCGTCAATTAAGATAGGAGCCAATGGCATGAGCGGTTCGGAGTGGTGGGATCGGGTAGTGCCAATTGTTAAAAACGATGTCGATTTTCTTGTAACTCATCAATACTCCTGGATAAAAGACTATCAAGAATGGAAAAATAATCATTATCAGTATGATAACCACATTAAAGCTGCCTCAAAAGCGATCAGTACCTACAATCCAAATCTGAGAATCAATGTAACTGAAATTAGCTCTTTAAAACCTCGTACTGTTCACGAGAATAATACCTGGAAAATGCTTCATAATTTTGAAGTATTAGGAGGTGCTCTTCTCTACAATCAGATAGATTATGTTCATTTCTGGACATCTAGATGGATGGAAAAAGACTCTTATTCTAGAGCATTTAGTGCCTTTGATTCCAATTACAAACTGATGCCAATGGGTTATCCTCTTAAGGTTTGGAACAATTTTCTCAAAAAGCAGATGGTCTATTCTACCAAAAAAGCAGGAACAATTCGTTCTTGGGCAAGTTACGATCCTGATGACAACTCTTTGAATGTGTTTGTGCTTAACAAAGAAGAAGTTCCTCAGAATGTAAGCATAACATTGAATAACTATACAGGAAGCACCCAAAATCAGCGTTGGATTCTTAAAGGGTCCACCCCAGAATCTACAGATGTAACCTGGGAAAAGTCTGGTTCGGTTTCAGTTAGTGAGTCAGAGATTAAGACTGAACTAGAACCTTTGTCAGTTACTGTTATCGCTTGTCAGGGTAGTTAACCTAGAATAGCTCATAATAAACTATTGGAAAACAATTTTATGGCAACAAAAGCAATTAAATCTTATTTAAGAAGTTTGGCAAAATATCCTATACCACTAACAAAACGGGAATTAAATGCCTACAATAACGGAGTTAAAGTCTTTATTAATAGTCTGCCGAAATCGGGCACTTTTCTGCTAAGACGGACCCTTAGTCTGTTGCCTACTTTTGCACCCCGTTGGTCATATCATGGACTTGTTGCTGGAACACCACAATTACAACAAAAAATACAGACAATTCGCCGAGGGCAATACGCTTCTGGACATTTGTACTGGAGTCCAGAACTAATCGAGCTTCTAGTTACCTCTAATATTCGCACGCTATTTATTATCCGCGACCTTCGTGATGTTGCTGTTTCTCTGGCTAATTATCTGACCAATAAAAATCCCGATCACCGCTTACATCCCTACTTCAAATCTCTCAAATCAGATGATGAGAGACTCATGGCTGCCATAGTTGGAGTAGAAGGAAAACTCCTTGAAGATGGTAGAAGAGCAGAATCTTTAGGCGAATGGGCTAGGGGTTTTGCACCTTGGTTGGATGAACCAAATTGTTTGGCAGTTCGTTTTGAGGATATGATTGGCAGTGCTGGAGGTGGTAGTGATGACAAGCAGTTGGAGGAGGTTCACAATATCACAAATTACCTGGGTATTAATATTCCTGACGAGCAAATTATTCGAGTTGCTAAAGGAATTTTTTTTAAGAGTTCTAAAACATTCCGTCAAGGGCAGATTGGGGATTGGCAAAATCACTTTAAAGACGAACACAAACGCGCGTTTAAAGAGGTGGCAGGTGAAGCATTGATACGATTAGAATATGAAGATGGATATGATTGGTAAACTCACTACACAGATAACAATCTCGCTTAATATCCTAATATTTATGAGCTTAAACTTGTGAGTATCTATATGAAAAAGCAACTTGGTTTTCTAGCAGCAGCCCCTAGAATATCAACTCATCCCGATGCAGAAATGTCTGGACCTCGCTCTCGAGTTCTGGGCTTGATTCAAGGCTTTGAATCATTAAATTGGTCGGTTAAAAAATTTATAGTCGGCGACAAAGCACCGAAGAAATGGTCTGCCAAAGGTTCTGGAGCAGCAATTAGTAAGGGATTTCTGCGTACTTTAATAGTAGATATAGTTCGTATCGCGTTAGGCATCTTTAATAGTTGGAGAAGTTGGCACGAGTTAGGTAACCAGATAGATTGGGTTTACGAATACGCAGCTACTCTCCAATGTCTGGGCTGGATTTTTCAACGAAAGGGGATACCTTGGATATTGCAAGTAGAAGCTTTACTCTATTATGAATCCAAAGCAGAGCGTAAAGCTTTAATTTTAGACGGTATTGCTCGAAAATTGGAATTATGGGCATATCGACAGTGTGATGTTATTGCTTGTGTTAGTGATACTCTTAAAGAGATCCTAGTTAAGGAAATAGGCATTCCTTCAAAAAAAATCGTCCTAGTACCCAATGGAGTAGACATCAAATTTCTCGATCCTCAACTTTATGAACCTAAAAGATTGTTTTCAGATTTCACAGTGGGATTTGTGGGTAGTTTTTATGCTTGGGCAGGATTAGACTTGTTGCTTGAGGCAATTTATGAACTGCAAACAGAAGGTTATTCTATGTCCCTTGTATTTGTAGGTGATGGAGAGATGAAACAAGCTTGGAAAGAACAAGCTCAGAAATTAGGTCTTGAAGAACAGGTGAAATTTGTTGGTAGAGTATCTTGGCAAGAAGTGCCACAGTATATAGCTGGCTTTGATATTGGTTACTCAGGACAAATCCAGTTACAGATGGGGAAGATGTATTTGTCGCCGATGAAACTTTATGAATATATGTCCATGGCTAAACCAGTTGTCGCCTCAGCTTTTGAAGATGCTAAACGATTAGTGATTGAAGAAGAAACAGGATTTTTGTTTCAGCCTGGAGATAAAAATGCACTCAAACAAGCTCTAATGAAAGCTTTTGCAGCCCAAAATAAATTCAAGGAAATGGGCGAACAGGCACGCAGGGAAATAGAAGTCAATCATAGTTGGACTAATCGAGTTCAAGTTCTGATCGAGGAAACTGATCGCATTTTAAAAGAGAAAAAAACTTGATTTAGTTTATCATGCGATAATCAAATATGTCGATTTAGATTAATTACTATTTCTCCCAAAAAAATTATGTTACAAGTAGAATATAATGGTGACCGCCAGCATTGATTAGTATCAGGATATTCAGTTGAAGAGGTGACTGATAGTATGAATCTAGAAAATTATCAACCTCTGGCAAAAGCAGCATAAAAATTGATACAAGAACATTATTCTTGGAGTGCAACGGCAGAAAAAGTTGCAAAAATTTTAAACAAGGAAAAAAATATCTTCCTGTAAATTTTTCGTTAATAAGTGGGCACTGGGCAATATTGGATAATTTTAAGAACCCAATTAACGAAATATGATTAATTAGAATCTCCTTTCTAAAACCAACAGGCTTTGGTTTTTTGGGGCATTCGCGATCACGTAGTGCCTACCGAAGGTCTCACGTAGTGCCAGGCTTCATCTGACAGATTAATCTTAAAATAGTACTTAAATTACAGGACAATCGCTAACCTCCTTTCCTCACTATTACCTAAATTTTGCTAAGTTGCATCTTATACTATATTTCAGTATTATTACTTAAGTATTTTAACTCAAGTATTTTAACTCAAGTATTTTTCAGATAAATAAAAACTTTTGATATACAAAGTATGGAAAGCAAATCATACAAGCTTCTTGGAGTTAGAATTAATTTGCTGACTATGGCAAAGCTTAATTCTTTAATTTCCAAAGCTGTAAAACGTAAAGCAAAATGGATTATTGCCAATCATAACCTCAACAGTCTTTACATATACCACCAAAACTCAGAAATGAGAGACTTCTACAATAAAGCAGACTTTGTTCACATAGATGGTATGGCTTTAGTTCTTCTAGGTAAATTTCTCGGCCTTCCCTTTAAAAGAAAACATCGAGTTACCTATGCAGACTGGGTATGGACTTTAATGAAAGATGCCGCCAAACAAGACTGGCGCATACTATATTTAGGTTCTAAACCAGGAGTTGCCGCGAAAGGAGCAAAAGTTTTAAAGGAAAAATATTCTAACTTACACATTGAAACCATTCATGGTTATTTTAACCCCTCTCCAGATAGCCCAGAAAATAAAGCAGTTTTAGAGGAAATAAATGCTTACCAGCCTCACATTCTCATGGTAGGAATGGGAATGCCTCGCCAAGAACAGTGGATTCTCGAAAATATCCAGAATATAAATACCAATGCTATCCTTCCAAGTGGTGCTTGCATAGACTACGTAGCTGGAGCAGTTAAAACTCCACCGCGTTGGATGGGAAAAGCTGGTTTGGAATGGCTCTATCGCTTAATAAACGAACCTCGTAGACTCTGGAAAAGATACTTGATCGAACCTTGGTTCATAGCTAGACTATTTTTCAAATCATTTCTCCTTACCCTGAAAAAGAAATTTTGCAAATTGGTTAAGCTAATCGAGTTTAACTTACAATCCTAGAGCGTCGATTCAGTATTTATAAATTACTAGTTAGGTGAGAGGGGGGAGTGTGGGAAGAATGTAGAGAGTGTGGGGAGAGGGGGTTAACTAAGGCAGAATTGTACTTAGAAAAACTCACTAAAAAACCGCCATAAGATGAGGTATAGCGCTACGCGCAAGTCAAAAGTCAAACTCGCGCGTTCCTTAGCTGCTTATACTGCGAGCGGGTTAAAAATGAACTAACTGGACTTTTTATAAAATCCTACGATTCTTACCAGACAATGCTTTCCCCGCTTTAGAAAAAGTCCACATCTCAGCCGCTCGCAGTATACGAAGCCCAGAACACGGAGCTGGGCTTGTCCAGATTGGTGCTCTGGATAAACAGCAGGGTCGCTCGTCAAAAGTCCTAAAGGATACCGCTGCGCATATCAAAAGTTTACTAATCATAGGCTTGGGCGTTTACCAATGTCCTAACCAAATTACGTAGTGCTATAACTTGACAAGCCATTGAAAGTTCATTTGGACAATTTTTCTCCTTTCTTGCCATAGGTTTTCTAGATCGCATTTTTAACTTGCGCGATCGCGTCTTCTGGGTGGCAAAATGTTAAAGCAACGAATTTAACCGAAAAACCCCAAATCGCGATCGCGCTTTAGCTATCAACCTCACAATTACCTCAGCGATTAGGTACCCCAAGAATAATCTACCTGAATACTAGCAATTTAAGCTTAAATCTCAGAACTTTGCCTGACCAAAATTTTTTTATCTTACTAGAAATATTTTGGTATTACGAATAATTATACCTAGTTCTTTACTTTTTAGCTCTAAATTGTCTTTAGTCTTTTGAAAAAAAAGGATACTCAATAATGTTAATTTAAGTATTATTTCTATTTTTTAATATGCCACACTTTGGATAAGTATCTTGGAACATATTGTCTGATAAAGTGTTGAGATTATTTATCTAGAAAATTGTAGAGAATTACAGTTTTTCTGAGGGATTTAGGTTACTGAACATTGAGGATTAACAGAGCGAAGAGCCACCCAAAAAATGCAAAACTTCAAAACAAACTTTCTCGATACTAGAGAACCGCCATATAAAAACACTATCAGCAGAGAAGCTACATGGAGTCAGAGAAGGTTAGACCATGACAGGGATAGATCCTCAGTTTCATTGCCATTGTCATCAATATTAGGCTTTAAGCCGGCAACCCTAGTTATACTTGCTGTATTAGGGTTTTTTTTAGCAATAGTTTTTTCTTGGCAACTGGGAAATAGCCATGTTACTGAGTTATTTGCTCAATTGCATTTATGGCAGGAAAATCCTCCTACTTGGTTAGAAACTCCCCAGGTCAGCAACAAATACTATTTGTTATTACCAACAATAGTACTGTTTTTATTAGCCCAGATCATCATTAAAGTTTCTCCCCAACCTCGAACTTGGTCTCGGACGGTGGTAGTGTCAGTTTTGCTAGTATTGGCAATCCGCTACGTACTATGGCGAGTCATGACTACTCTTAATCTAGCCGATCCCCTCAATGGCACCTTCAGTCTGGTCTTATTTTTTATAGAAATGTTGACCATGTTTAGTGTCTGCTTAAAGCTCAGTTTGAACCTGAAAGTGAAGCCCCGAAACCGCAAAGCTGATCGGATGTCAGTTGCCGTGATTCAGGGAAAATATACACCTTCGGTAGATATCTTAATTCCGACTTACAATGAGCCCGATTTCATTCTCCGTAGAACTATTCTTGGTTGCCAAGCTTTAGATTATGCCAACAAGAAAATTTATCTCTTGGATGATAAGCGTCGTCCTGAAATGCGTTTGCTAGCCCAAGAACTTGGCTGTGAGTATGTTACTAGACCAAATAATCTTCATGCTAAGGCAGGTAATTTAAATCATGCTCTTCCTCTTACTTCAGGAGAATTAATCGTTGTCTTTGATGCAGATTTTGTTCCCAGTAAAAACTTCCTAACTCGCACAGTTGGTTTTTTCCAAGACGATCAGATCGCGTTAGTTCAGACTTCTAAGAATTATTATAATCCTGACCCTGTTGCCCGTAACTTAGGTTTAGAAAACCTCTTAACTCATGAAGAAGAACTTGTTTACCGTCATGGTCAGTTACTTCATGATGGCATAGACTCTGTTGGTTGCCATGGCTGCTCCTTTGTCGTTAGACGGAGTAGTTTAGAAGAAGTCGGCGGCTTCGTTATTGATTCTCTGACTGAGGACTACTTTACTGGTATTTGCTTATCTGCTCGAAATTATAGGGTGATTTACCTAGGAGAAATTTTAAGTGCGGGTCTGTCCGCTGAAAACATAGCAGACCACATAGCTCAGAGAATTAGGTGGACGCGGGGAACCCTACAGGGATTTTTCATTCGGGCTAATCCTTTGACAATTAGAGGACTTAACTGGCTACAAAGACTATCCCATTTTGAATCAATCTTTTATTACTTTACCAGTATATTTCGAATTGTTTTTCTGCTGATGCCCCTAATATACTTATTTTTTGATGTTGTCCCCTATAAGACAACTACTCAAGAAATGTTGTATTTCTTTATTCCATACTATTTTTTGCAGTTATCTACCTTCGCTTGGCTAAATTACCGCAGTCGCTCGGCTTTGTTATCAGATGTCTACGTTGTTTCCCAGTGTTTTCCTCTCGCACTAACAGCGATTCAAACCATGGTCAGCCCCTTCGCTCAAGGTTTTAAAGTAACGCCAAAAGGAACATCGAGCGATCGCTATATTTATAACTGGATTTTGGCTGCGCCACTAATTGTAGTTTTTGTCATAACTCTAATTAGCTTTGGACATAATGTGAGTTCAACCCTGACTAATATAGCTGAGTCAGCGACCCCGATGGCTCCTGAACTGCTTGGAGGTAGACTTCTGGGTTGGATATGGGGTGCTTTCAACTTGCTTGTAATTAGTGTTGCTCTATTAATTATGCTCGATGTTCCCAAACCAGATATTTATGAATGGTTATCGTTGCGAAGAGGAGTAAAAATAGCTAGTAAGAATGGAACAGTTTGGGGCCTGACGACCGAAATATCTGAAGGAGGGGCGGTAATTGAACTAAGAGAGTGGAGAGATCTCGACCGAGCAGTAACTCTAGAGATTTTGGAAGAAGGGTTGATTCTGCAGGGCAAAATTACACATAGCGATCGCAGCGGCAAATTTCCCAGAGTAAAAGTTATGTTCGAGCGATTGAGTCTCCCTCAACACCGTCAGTTGGTCGAAATGCTCTTTTGCCGTCCCGGTCAATGGAAACGACGGGAGACTCCTGGGGAATTACGCTCCCTGTGGCTACTGTTGAAAGTTTTGCTACGACCTCTATTATCCTTCGGTAACAAGAAAACAAATAGGATTACCTCATTGGTGAAAAGTTAAAGAAAAATTGTAATTTGTCAAGACTTTTCTATTTAATTTTTAATAATTAGCCTCAATAAAAAAGGAGATTACGGAATATGTGAGCGTATCAAGAAAATAGAACCCAGTGATTCTAAATCCTTTATCTATATCTAAAAACCATCAGAAACTAACTCTAAAAATCGAGTTTGATACTTTTACTAATAATTTCAAGAGGAATAATTATGTTAAGTAATATCAGTACCAAAGAGACCCCAATAGGCAGAAGGCTAGAACGTCTAGAACAAGCAACTGCGATTGAAGTTTCTATTATTATGCCCTGTTTAAATGAAGCAGAAACTCTAGAAACTTGTATCAAAAAAGCCCAATGGTTCATTGCTGAAAACGAGCTTGCAGGAGAAGTAATTATTGCTGACAACGGCAGTGATGACGGTTCTCAAGAAATTGCCAGAAGACTTAACGCTAGAGTAGTTAATGTCCCCGCCAAGGGTTACGGTAGCGCGCTTATGGGAGGAATTGCCGCAGCTAGAGGTCAATACATTATTATGGGTGATGCCGATGACAGCTATGACTTTAGTAGGCTCAATCCATTTATTCAAAAGTTAAGGCAGGGCTACGATTTAGTCATGGGTAATCGCTTCCGAGGCGGTATTGCACCAGGGGCAATGCCTCTACTACACCGCTATTTGGGAAACCCTGTATTGACAGGGATTGGGCGCTTATTATTTGGCAGTCCTTGTGGCGATTTTCACTGCGGATTACGCGGTTTTCGCAAGGATGCGATCGCCTCTCTTGATTTACAAACTACAGGGATGGAATTTGCCAGTGAGATGGTGGTTAAAGCCACTCTATATGGGATAAAAATTGGTGAGGTTCCCACAACCTTATCTCCTGATGGTCGTAGTCGTCCTCCTCACTTAAATACCTGGCGCGATGGTTGGCGACATCTTCGTTTCTTGCTGATGTATAGTCCGCGCTGGCTCTTTTTCTATCCTGGTATTTTCTTAGTTGTAGCAGGATTCTTGGGAACTTTATTGCTCTTACCTAGCCCCAAAGTACACAGTTTGCTATATTCCTCTACAGCTATGACCATTGGATTCCAAATTGTCATTTTTGCCCTGTTTACCAAGGTATTTGCCGTTAGAGAAGGTCTCCTACCACAAGATCGAAGTTTTAAAAGGTTATTTAGGTCTTTCAATTTAGAGTCAGGTTTGATAGTTGGCGTTTTGCTTATGATATTGGGAACTGGAGCTTCAGTTTATGCCTTTGGTATTTGGGGACAACATTCTTATGGTTCACTAAATCCAGCCGAAACCATGCCAGTCGTAATTTCTGCAGTTACTTGCTTTGCCCTTGGCGTTCAGGTGATTTTTTCTAGCTTCTTTTTAAGTATTCTGGGATTGAAACGGTAGTCAACATAAGAGAGCGTGCAGCTGACAGAATTGTTGACTTGTCTTGCATTAGAGATAACCAGCTGCTAATCTAATACTTTTCCGAGTCGATGATTTTTCTGTTTACGCTACGGATTTTAACTGAATAGCAAGATATCTAATTTAAAATTTTTACCTGGCCAAATAATGAAAAAACCTAACTTCTTTATTGTAGGACAACCAAAAGCTGGAACGACAGCACTTCATAATTTTCTAAGTCAGCATCCAGATATATTTATGTCTGAATTTAAAGAACCTTTTTTCTTTTGTAAAGATTTTCATCAAGAGAGTGATCAACATTATGGTTTTCGCAAGTTTTTTCCTTTTAGAGATGAAGCATCATATTTAAAATTATTTTCTCAAGCTGATTCTTACAAAATTGTAGGGGAATCTTCTGCATTGTACCTTTACTCTCGAATAGCTTCTCAGGAGATATATAATTTTAATCATAAAGCTAAAATAATTATTTTATTGCGCAATCCCATTGATTGGTTATATTCATTACACAATCAATATGTTAATACAACAACTGAAAATGAAAGAGACTTTACTCAAGCTTTAGCATTAGAATCTTTAAGAAAACAAGGAAAAAAGATACCTAATAGAGTTCAAGCTCCTTCCTGGGTATTTTATTTAGAAATGATTAAATATTATGACCAGATTAAAAGATTTTATGATCTATTTAGCTCTTCTCAAATAAAGACTATTATTTTTGAGGATTTCAAAGCTGATAATCAAAAAACATATCAAGAGATTCTTGATTTTTTAGAGATTAATTCTAGTTTTATAGCTAACTATAAATCTGTCAATTGTAGAGCAAAACCTCGTTCTTACTTGTTAAATCAGCTAATATATAGTCCTTTAATTAGAAGTGTATCACAAAAATTGTTTACACCTAAGGCTTATGATTATATAGCAAAAAATGTTGTAGAAAAAGTATTATGGCAAAAAACCAATAAATCAGCAGTACCCCTTGAAATCAAACAACAGTTAGCAGAAAAAGTTAAACCAGAAGTAATTAAAATAGCAGACTTTTTGAATACAGATCTTTGTCAAAAGTGGGGCTATGAAAATATATGAATATAGCTTGACATTAAACTAAAACCAATAAATTAAGTATCTCAACTGTAAAATATGAAAAAACCTAACTTGTTTATTGTCGGACAACCAAAATCAGGAACGACAGCTTTACATGATTTTTTGAGCGAACATAGGCAAGTATTTATGTCTGGAGTGAAAGAGCCTATTTTTTTTTCTAAAGATTTTCATGCTGAAAGTGATAGTTATCATAAATCACGAATATTTTATTATTTTAGAACAGAAGAAGCTTATTTAAAACTCTTTTCTAATGTTAATTCAGAGAAGATTATTGGAGAATCTTCTACGGGATACTTGTACTCTAAAGTATCGGCAAAAGAGATCAACAAATTCAATCCAAAGGCCAAAATAATTATCTTACTTAGAGAGCCGGCAAGTTTTTTATATTCTCTACATAGTCAATTTTTAAACATAAATGCAGAAATAGAGCGTGACTTTGTAAAAGCTTTGGAGTTAGAATCTTCGAGAAAGCAAGGAAAGCATATTCCCAAAACAGTACAGATTCCTTCCGCCTTATTTTATTCGGAAAGAGTTAAATATTACGAACAAGTTAAACGTTACTATGATATTTTTGATCCCAGTCAAATAAAAGTAATTATCTTTGAAGATTTTAAACTAAATAATCAAGTAATTTATCAGGAGATCCTAGAATTTTTAGATATTGATACTAACTTTTCTCCTGAATATACAGGAGTGAACTTACGTTCAAGTCCAAGATATAAAATTGTAAATCAAATTTTATATCACCCCATTTCTAGGGCAATTGCTTATAAGTTATTACCTCCAGAGTTTAACGAGTTTATCAAAAGAAATATTGTAGAAAAACTATTCTGGAAAAAAGATAATACTTCTTCGATTTCCATAGAAGTAAAGAATAAGCTCATGAAACAATTTTATTCGGAAGTTCAAATGATATCACAACTTACTAACATAGATATGATTAAAAAATGGGGATATGACAAGCTAAAATAAATTTTTAAAACAAAAGTCAATAAAAAATAACCAAAAAATGTATTTAAATAAAAAGACAATAGCTTATTCTGTACTATCCCTAATATTAGGGTTTGCTTGTATATATTTAATTATTTACTTTACCCCAGTATCTCTGAAGGATATATACTTAAAATTCAAGAAAATAAATTTAAATTATATTCTACTAATTATTATAGTTACTCTTATCAATAACTATTTCCTCGCATATAAATGGAAACAAGTAATACAGCGTTTAAGTGAAAAACAAACTAAGTCACAGATTTTTTACTTATTTTATATAGTTCTTGGTGCTTTAGTTGGAATTATCATACCAAGACAATTGAGTATGCTAACTGTACAAAGTTTAGCAACTAATTTACATAAAGTAAGCAATCTATCTAATGGTTTTTTAAGTGCGATTTATAATCAGATATTAAATCTAGTAATACCATTTTTACTCGTGCCGCCGACGATTTTATTCGCCCTAAAATACATATCTCTTTCAGTAACAATTTTTTTGTCAGTGGCAATTGTGTGTATAGCACCTTTAATTATCAGAAAGTGGCAAAAACCAATAATAATATTTTTACTCAAAATTTACTATAAACTTAAGAAAAATCAAAAAGGTAACAAACCAGATTTATTAACAGAGGTTTCTATTCTTAAACCTAGCTTTACTATTCATTTATATTGGATTACTGTCCTATTTCACGCATTAGGGATATTCAGGAATTATTTAGTTGTTATTGCCGCAGGTTTAAATATTAAATTATGGATTATTTTACTGGGAACCCCATTGATTTACTTAGCTATGCTTTTGAGTATCACACCAGGAAATTTAGGGATCATGGAATGGACTTGGATTGGAATCCTAGAACTTTATAATGTTTCTCCTCAAGATGCTGCAACTTTTGCTATTTTACAAAGAATTTTACTTACACTCTCAATTATTTTTATATTTATATGTATATCTTTAACTTTGATTGTTAATAAATTTTACGTAGCTAAAAACTCTCACAGATATGTGAAATCTAATAAGTAAATGTCTATTGATACAGATTCTAAACCACTAAAACTCTTAGTAGTTACTCACTACTATCCTGAACATCGCGGCGGTGTTGAAATTGTAGCTGGTAAATTAGTTGAATCTTTAACAGAAGAAGGGAAGGTAGAAATCAAATGGATGGCTAGCAACGTAAATTTGCATCCCGAAGGTAGTAGCGCACTCTCCTGTTTGCCTATGAGCTCGTCGAATTTTATTGAAAATAACATTCACATTCCTTATCCACTCTGGAGCGTACCATCCTTTTTTAAACTTTGGAAAGCTATTCAATCTTCTGATGTTATCCACTTGCATGATTACTTATATATGAGTAATCTCGCCGCTTTCCTTTTTGCCAAGATACGCGGCAGACCTGTTGTTATTACCCAGCATATTGGTTTTATTCCCTACAAAAGTCCTTTGTTTCGAGTGCTTCTTTCTTTACTCAACCGAACCCTAGGGAGATTTATACTTAAAAATGCTAATCAAGTTGTATTTATCAGTGAAGTTGTACAAAAGTATTTTTCCGAAAAAACTTGCTTTCGTCGCCCGCCATTGATGATTCCTAATGGAGTGGATACCAGTATGTTTTTTCCTTTAGAAGAGCAACAACGGAAGACAATTCGCCAAGAGTTGGGATTGCCAGGAGAAAAACCCATTTTTCTCTTTGTGGGTAGGTTTGTTGAAAAAAAAGGATTACCTATCCTAAAATATCTTGCCCAGCGTTTTCGCTCTGTACATTGGGCATTTGCAGGATGGGGGTCTTTAGATCCAGAGTCGTGGAGTTTGCCAAACGTTAGTGTTTTTCGCGATCGCCGTGGAACAAAACTCGCTCCACTTTATCAAGCTGCTGATCTTTTAGTCTTGCCTAGCAAGGGCGAGGGGTTTCCACTGGTTGTCCAAGAAGCAATGGCTTCAGGTACTCCAGTCATGATAGGTTCCGAAACTGCTGAGGCTTATAGGGCTGCCAAACATCTGATATTTTCGGAAGACGTAGAGATCTTAGACGCAGTTGAGCAGTGGTCGGCAAAAATTGAGGAACTGCTGCAAGACTACTCTAGTTTAATTAGATTAAGACCGCAGGTTGCTGCATTCGCACGACAAAACTGGTGCTGGCAAAGCTGCGCCGAGCAATACTACCAAATCTTTAAGAAATTGACCGATAGAAGATGAAATTAATCAATAAAAATCTAGGTTTAGAAACTTTCCTGAAATTAGGAGCAGTAATTGTTTTAATATCAATTTTACTCAAAGCCATTATCGATGTAGACACAAACTATGATACGTGGTGGTATCATTTGCCATTTGCCGCTAGGATTTGGGGAATAATTCCGCAAGAAATGTATCAGTTTAATGATGCTATCGAGAATCGTTTTGATGGTGTTCCTCTTTTGGGAGAATTTCTACAAGGATTTTTTTGGTTTATTACTCAACGGGTTCAAGCAGCCAATTTAGTCTGCTTTTTCAGTCTAATTATTTATCTTTACTTTCTCAAAGCTTATTTTCAAATTCCTTTATACCTCTCAGCAATCGCACTTCTTGCTATTCCTGCAGTTCTGACCCATGCTACCACCTGTTTCGTCGATTTGCCGGGAAACATAGGAGTTTCGATGCTGGTGATGATGACTTATTTGCTTTATCAGCGTCGGCAACTGCCAACCAAACTCAATCTTTTGGTTATTTTTCTCGCTGCTGCTAGTGCAGTAAATATCAAGCCACACTTGCAACCTCTGACTTTTTTGCTCCTCTGTTTTATTGGGTTGAGGATTATCTGGCTGTACTTTACACAAGCTCAAGCGCCAAAAAAATGGCTGCTGAAAGCAATACCGATTTCTTTAGTCGCCTCTTTGTTGATTTTTGCTACACCAATAAAAAATATCGCCCTTTATGGTAATCCTTTTTATCCCATTAAGGTTGAAATAGCAGGCAAAGTTCTCAATCATACAATGGTTCCAGGTGCCTACAAAAGAGGTTCTCGACCGCAAAAATGGCTTCAATCGATCCTGGAAATTAACACTCCTAGTTGGTCAGCAGATCAATGGAATAGAAACGATCCTAAGTATATGGATCGAGGGGGTGGTTTCTTTGGAGCTTATGTTGTTTTTAACCTACTCCTTCTGGGATTTTTCTTTTTGCACGAGCAACTGCAAAGCAGGCACCTAAAGGAGGCTAATCCCTCTCGTGAAGCTACTCTTGCCCTTATCTTCGTGGTAATGATGTCAGTGGTTCCTGCTAATTTTCCTCAAGGTCACGAGCTGAGATACTTTATGTACTGGATGATCTCATTAGTATCTATTAATTTATATCTGGTGTCTCATTACGAGCGATCGCCAAACAACTTCCGTTGGCTCAGATCCAAGTATATCGGACTTGTGTTTGCCCTATTCCTTGCCATCGTCCTTTCCAAAATAGGATATTTCTATGCCAAACCAGTGTTCTACAGTCTCGACGAACATATACAAGCAACTGTCAATCCAGAGGTTATGAGCCAAATCAATCCAGGAGATGAAGTCTGTATAATTGGCAAGGATGGGTTACTTCACCGTTTATTTCAATATGCTTCTGAATTTCATCCTGAATTAAACTATTCCTACTCAGTCAAAGGAGCACTCAACCCTAAAGAATGTGCAGGACTTGAAAAAAGATTCATATCTTTATAACTTCAAGAGATTCAATATTAGGAGTTCTTTCTGGAGAAGCAGGTAACTTTCCCTTATTGCAAACAATTCTGGGGTTAGGTTCTGTAATTTTGATCGTGATCGCTTTTTATCTAGTAGACGTGGGCGTAAATAATCTGCCAGTTAGAAATAGGCAAAAAGCTCAAAAATCAATACTTATTACTTATTACTTATTACTTCCGCGCAGCGGCACTAGGGGTATTTGCTAACACTCTATCTAGAAAAAGTAATCAACCCAGTGTTACCAGTAGTAAAAACTAGAAATTGAGCGATTTATGATTGCTTTTTATTGCTAACGGTACTTAAACAATTTTGACAGTCAAAATCTGATAGAATGCTTATATTGATTGACTTGAGCATTATCGTTAATAGCGATCATGCTCATGAAAGAAGCCACTCCCTCAGACATGCCTCCCTGCATAGCTTAGAAAGACATTGTATCCTGACTTCCTTACTCATCTATGTCAACACCTTAATTTTTCGTAGAAATTGGATTTTGACCCTACAGTAGTTCAATATTTTTGTTTAAGTCCCGTATAAATTATGGCTCTTCTAGACTAGTTGTGATAATTTGTTAGCTAATAATTCAACAATCCCCGATAAAGTCAAGGAATGTAACAAAACAAAAATTGATTTTTATTAGAATTGCATTTTTGTAATATTGTCAGCCTTGCTTTGCAAGGCTTTTATGGATTTATTTATATTATTTTGTCATAGCCACTCTAGAAGAACCTAAATTATGAACACATCAACTATAAAAAATTTTATGTTGTCTAAGTTTAGACAGTTTGAAAAATCTTACCTCAATACTGCACTTTTGCTTTTATTTATTGTTATCATTCCTTATATATTTCTGGCATTTTTTTCTGTGCCTGCTTCTGATGATTTTGGTCAAAGTGCAGAATCTTTAAATCTAGGTATTTTGGGGTTTATTAAATATCGTTATTTAACATGGAATGGTAGATATAGTTCCGATTTTTTAATTGCTTTTTATAATGTTATAGGACATAAATTTGATGACTATTTTTTAATTAACTTTTTCTATATAGTTCCCCTATTTGTACTTTTATTATATACAGCTTCAAGTTCCATATTCATTTCATTAATAACTGAATCCAAAAATTTTAAATTAAATTTACTTTTTGCATTGATATCATTGGTTTCTATTATTGTTCATACTGAATTGAATTCAACCGTATTCTGATTAGCTGGTGCAACAGCTTACGGCATTGCTAATTCTCTATTTATCATTTCAGTTGGAATAATTATAAATACCTTGTATCTTGAAAAAGACAAGTATTCAATACTGTTTTTTATAAATTTATTGCTTATACCATTGATTAATGGTTTATCTGAAACTGTAATGGTTACTTATAGTACCTTTATATTATTGATATCATCTTTAAATTTAACTTTAACACCTTTTAACAAAAAGTTTTTATTAAAAAATATAATGTATTTAGCCATAACAATTATATCAGCTTGTGCTGTTTATCTAGCTCCAGGTAATAGTACGAGGTTTGAGAAAGTAGCTAGTAAATCATTGTCTGATACTACTAGACAGCTTCTTTTCTCCTTTAAAAATGCTTTTTTGTCAAGTATTCATCATATATGGACCTATATAAATCCCTTTTGGATCTGCCTTTTTCTTTTACTCTTATTTATAGTTTCTAAATTCCCTTGCAATCAATTGACAGCTTTTTTCAAAAGCAAAAAGGTCTTGGGGATAGTTATTACTAGTCTTGCTGCTTGTTTTTATATGTCGTATTTTGTTAGGTGGTATAGTTTAGGTACTATCGGACCCTTACGCGCTGAATCTACAAGTTATATTGTATTTTTTATGATTACTATTATAATAGGATTGTATTTTGGATTAAGTTTAAATTCAAATCAATTATTTAAATATTTAAAAAATCAAAGAATATTTCTATCTTTGGTCACAATTTTCTGTTTTTTATCAATTATTGTTAATAATAAAATGCTAATAAAAGAATTTTGGCTTTTAAAAAGTCACTATAAATACTATCAAAATATTTATCCTTTAGTCATTAATACTAAGTCAGGTAGCGATATAAAGCTACCACCTGAACCAAGAGTTAAAATATTGAGACGTGATGTCTATTTAAGCAAAGATAAGCAGTTTTGGATAAACAAATATTTTTCTAGATATTTCAAGTTAAATTCTGTATCTATATCAAGCGAAATTATTCAAAAATGAGGTGTTGGGGACAGGTATTGCAATAAAGGCAAAAATCCCCATCATACCTTTTCTGAGCAATAGTGATCGCTTTCTGCTTACTTACTTGAGTTAATTAGTTGATCGCCTGTAATTGATTCAGAAAACGGGTAATTCTAAAGTAAATCCAGGTAGAACGTTTTATTCTGAAAAAGTTGTTGGTAATGATAAAGTTTATCTTAAAGATTATGCTAATGAATCATTACTTGTGTTGTGTCTATAATAAAGCGCGATCGCTCTAGTCTCCAAGAAAAAGCGATCGCGCTACTGGTAGTCAAAATAGAAAATCCTCAGAATACTATACTGTTACTCCTGGGATTATAGCGTCTGTAGTATCAGCACCAGTAAAGTCAGCGGTACCTATGCCAGTTGCATCAGTGAAATTAGACTTAATCAAGGTAGAGTTGCTAAAGTCAGCATTATCTACCTGTGCTCCAATAGCGAAACCATCGATAAATTGAAAGTCCATTGCATTAACGTTTCTTAAGTTAGCACTGCTCAAATCCGCCTTTTCGAAGTTAGCTCCTTCAAGGTTTGCCCGACGGAAATTGGTTCTATTAGTTGTATCGTTTCCTATTGCCTCTTTGAAGTTAGCGCCAACCAGGACTGCATCTCTGAAATCAGTACCGATGATGTTTGTTTTCTCAGCGAAAACATTAGTCAGATTAGCTCCAAGGGTATCAGCGTCAGTTCCATCACGGAAATCAGCCCCGGTTAGGATAGCCTCTGTCAGATTAGCGCCAGTCAGGTTTGCATCCTGCAGGATAGCTCCCGTCAAATTAGCACCAGTTAGATTTGCATTACTGAGATCCGCACCCGTTAAATCGACGCCGCTAAGGTCAACACCAGACAAGTTAGCACCATCCAATTCAACCCCTCCGGTAAAGTCGGCTCCGGTGAGAATAGCATTGTTGAGGTTGGCATTGCTAAGGTCAGCACCGGTAAAAATGGCATTGGTTAAAGTTGCATCTTCGAGGAAGATACCTTCCGCAGAAGCCCCTGTAAAATTAGCATCAGCCAGGAGAGTATCCGCAAAGCTAACTCCTGTCAGGATAGTTGGATTATTAGAATCAAAGGCACTAAAATCAGCCCCATTAAGGTTGAGGTCTTCGGCGCTAAAGTTGGTTAAATCTGCCCCCTTGAAGCTGACATTGGTTGCCGTCTCGCCTTCAGGTGCCGCAACATCAGTCCAGTTCACATTGGCAAGGTTGGCTAAATCAAAGGTGGCATTGCTAAGGGTAAGATCAGTAAAGCTGGCGGTCGTAAAATCAACGCCTGTGAAATTCGTATTGACGATGATATTAGCTTCGAAGCTAACTCCTTGCATAATTGCATCTGTGAAGTTAGCGTCTGTCAAATCAGCCGCTTTCAGACTAGCTTCAGTTAAATCTGCTCCTATTCCATCTCCATTGCCATCGCTAAAATCAGCACCAACTAACAGAGGTCGCTCTGACTGTTCTCCACTGAGCTCAGCCTTGAACAAGTTGGCATCTCGTAAGTCGGCATTGGTGAGGTCAATGCCATTGGTACTAATCTCCGATAAATTTACCTCCCGCAGGTTGGCATCAGTAAAATTAACATTCTCTAAGGTTGCTTTAAAGAGACTGGTTGTCGGAAAGTTAGCACTGGGTCTGAAGTTGGCATCACTAGCATTAACATTTAACCAATTTGTTTCTTCAAAGTTGGTTCCTCTCAGCCTTGTGTCAATGAATGAAACATTGGTCAAGGTGGCTTTAAAGAAGTTAGAACCATTGAGGTTCTGACCATTAAAATTATTTCCAACTAGATCCTGTTCACTAAAATCAAAAACTGCCATAACTATCTCCAAAAATAAATATTAACTGCAATAGGGTTTACGTTTAAGTAAAAACTAAGAAACACTGGTCACTGGGCTTTTATAGTTAGCCGATAAAAATTTAAAATTTAAGTCGATACTTTGACTGATTCGGAATGTATCTGGTGCTGTCTCATTGTTATCGCCACCAATCAAAGACAAATTGAAAAATTTACCTGCTTTTCTGAACAGACTATTGCTGCCGTCTAAACTCTAGATATGGTCATTACTTTCTAAGCCTTAGGAACGAATGTCTCAAACAGTGAATCAGCATCCGTAATGTCGATAATTTCGAATTTCGTTGGGCTCAGATGGTAGTGCCTGTCCTTCTCCAGGAGGAAACCCAAAGTCTATCTCATCAATAGTGATCACATTCGGCAGCATTCTCATCCTAAATGATGGAGAGTAACCGCCTTCGATCTTTGTTTGTTTGCACAAAGCTAAGGCCATTCAAATTTTGACCATCAAAATTTTGGTTAATCAGAGTTCGTCTATCAAAGACTGACATAGCAAATTAAACCTCAAAAGAAAATTTAAAACTTTAGTTACTTATGCAGACAAAAGTAAGTAGTAACACAACACAATCTGTGCATTCAGACTTGGTAAATATTTAATGTACTTAAACTGGTAAATTTAATTAAAAGCCCAGGTAATTTCAGCAAGACCCGTACTACTTGTTTTTTACACTAGTAATAATTACGGACAGTAGTACAGTCTGTCAACCTACAACAAAACAACCATCATTCATAGAAAATTTTCTATGTTTTCTAGATTACCATTGCTTTTTTGTAATGCTAGAAAATATGCATAGACTGACTTCTGTTGCTATTCTGTGACATGGTTTAGCGCCGATCATACCCTTTGAAAACGATATATTAAACCTTCTAAATAAGCTAAAATTATAATTTTTTTTTATATTAAATTAGATTTATATAGTAAATTATAATCAAGTGTCATAATGTGACGGTAAAACTTTGATTAAAAATCTTTTGATAATCAATATAACGAATAATTTTTAACAGAAATTCCGAAATATGTTCTCAAAAATCTCATAGCCAAGAGCCAAAACCTAAGAGCCATATTAGTATTACTATTTAATTCATGTTTTAAATCAGCAACGCCGGCAATTCATTACAATATATTTTTTAGTGTATAGCTGTAGGCTCTAGGCTCAATACTCCAAGCATAAAGCGAATCTAAAGATTTAAAATTATGCTCATCGTAAGGATAACAATTATCGATTATTCAAGAGTGCTAGAATTCCTCTAGCAAACTTTGGGCAGATTACAAAACAGTATGGCGACGGTCAAAAAATTAATTATCCAAATCCCTTGTTATAACGAAGAAGCAACCTTGGGATTAACTCTTTCTCAATTACCGCGCCAGATCCCAGGAGTTGAACAGGTAGAATGGTTGATAATTAACGATGGTAGTCGCGATCGCACGGTAGAAGTAGCTGAAGCTTCTGGAGTAGACCATATTGTCAATTTTGAGCAAAACCAAGGCTTAGCCAAAGGTTTCATGGCGGGAGTTGAAGCTTGTCTCAAAGCTGGAGCAGACATTATTGTTAATACCGATGCCGATAATCAATATTGTGCTGATGATATTCCCAAACTAATTCAGCCTATTCTCGATGGTACAGCAGAAATTGTCGTGGGTGCCAGGCCAATTCAAGAAATTAAAGATTTTTCTCCTGTTAAAAAATTCCTGCAAAAGTTAGGCAGTTGGGTTGTTAGAATTGCTAGCAACACAGATATTCCCGATGCCCCCAGTGGGTTTCGCGCTATCAGTCGCGAAGCAGCTATTAGATTGAATGTCTTTAACGAATATACCTACACTTTAGAAACTATTATTCAAGCTGGTCAAAGAGGGATGGCGATTACCTATGTCCCGATCCGTACCAACGGCTATCTACGTCCATCTCGTCTGGTAAAAAGTATTCCTGCATATATTCAGCGATCGATCATTACGATTATCCGCATCTTTATGACCTATCGTCCCTTACAATTTTTTATGATGTTGGGGACTGTTCCTTTTACCGCAGGTATGTTACTTTGTCTGCGTTGGTTATTGTTATTCTGGGAGATTTTTGGTGATAATCCAGCAAAACCTCGGGTTCCCAGCCTAATACTGGCAGCAGTTCTGATTCTAATTGGTTTTCAGCTATGGATACTCGGTTTAGTCGCTGATTTGATGTCAGTAAATCGCAAATTGCTAGAAGATATTCAACTAAAATTACGTCGTAATGATTTGAACCATAATGAATTCTAAATTCTAAATTCTAAATTTTCTTGGAAGGGATTAGTAGTATGCATAATGTACTATGCATAATGTACATAGTATAGTTCTGCTTTGTGATTCAGTGCTGTCTAAAAAATTATGCGCTCAAATAATCAATTCAATCAATTTAACCAATTTAATAAATTTAATCAATTGGGATTGTATCTTACCGGAGGAATTTTTCTGTTAGTTATTTTGGCTTTTCTCAGACCATTCACGATTATCAATGCGGGAGAAAGAGGGGTTGTGATGCGTTTTGGGAAAGTTCAGGATACAGTATTTGATGAAGGGATTCATCTGATTATGCCTATTGTTACCACAGTTAAAAGAATAACCGTCCGCATCCAGAGAGACGACGTTCAAGCAGAGGCTTTTTCCCGAGACTTGCAATATATCCAAACGGATATTGCAGTCAATTGGCATATCGAACCTACTACTGTAAATAAAATATTTCAAGAAGTTGGAGATCAAACAGAAATAGTCAGGCGGATTATTACCCCTGCGGTTTCGGAAGTGGTGAAAGCTGCAACTGCTAAAAAAACTGCTGAAGAAATTATTGCTAAACGAACTGAACTGAAACAGGAAATTGATACTCAACTCAGAGAAAGACTAGGGAGTTATGGTGTTGTTGTTGATGATGTTTCCTTAGTTAATATCGACTTTACTGACGAATTTGCAAAAGCGATCGAAGCCAAACAAATCGCCGAACAAGAAGCCAAAAGAGCTAGATTTGAAGCCTTAAAAGCCAAAGAACAAGCTCAAGCTGATATTAACCGTGCTCAAGGTCAGGCAGAAGCCCAAAGACTCCAAAGACAAACCTTAACTCCAGAATTACTTCAAAAACAGGCTATTGAAAAATGGGATGGTAAGTTTCCTCAAGTTTTAACAGGAGATGGTGCATTACCCTTTATTACTATTGATCCAAAAACTTTTAATAAGTAACTCCTTATTGCGATCGCGCTACCCTAGAATTATCTCATGCCAGGGATCAGTCATAATATATAAAGAAAATATAAAACAGCTGAGCGTCACTGGGGGATTCAATATGGAATGTAAATTGAAACACCTAGATTTAATTCAGGGAGTTATTAATCGGATGGCTAGTAATTCCTTCTCATTAAAAAACTGGACTGTAGTTTTGGTATCTGCTTTGTTTGCTTTGGCTGCTAAGAATTCTGATACTGTTTTTATCGCTATCGCTTTTTTGCCTGTTGCTGCTTTTTGGCTACTTGATGGTTATTTTCTGAGACAAGAAAGATTGTATCGAAAATTATATGATCGCGTTATCAAGCTAGAAGAAAAAGATATTGATTTTTCAATGAATACTACTGATTTTTCGGCTCATGTAAATTCTTGGTTACTTGTTTGTTTGTCCAAAACTCTTTTGATTTTTTATGGCTTTATTTTGGCAACAATAGTCATTGTAGTCATTTTGGTGTAAATCTATTTGCAGTTGCTTAATCTTTTGGGATTTTACTATGATTTCAAAACATAAATCAATCCAGAAACTATAGTTAAAATTACTGACAACCAGAAAATTATCAATCCAGACAGATTCCAAGGATTAGCTAACGGAGCCATTAAAATAGCGATCGCAATAATTTGCGTAACAGTTTTCAATTTACCCCAAATATTCGCTCCACTGATTTTAGTACTACCAGTTAAATTGGGGTTAACTCGCCATCCCGCGATCGCCAACTCCCTAGCTAAAATCACGCAGACCCCCCAAGCAGGAACTAATTGTAATTCAATTAAAGCGAGCAGGCTTCCCAATACTAGTAACTTATCTACCAGCGGATCGAGGAACTTGCCCAATTCAGTTACCAAATCAAGTTTGCGAGCTAGATAACCATCTAACCAATCTGTACCGGCAGCGATTACAAAAATTCCCACTGCCAACCAACGATTGGTTACAGTGGGATTTTCTAATAGATAGAGAATAAAAGGTAATCCAAAAAGACGAGATAAAGTAATCCAGGTAGGAAGATTCATTAAAATACGTATTCTTTCAATTGAATCCAAAATTGTAATTCCAAAAACTTATCATTGATTACTTCTAACAAGCTCCTTTACGAGCTATAACTACCAAGACAGTTCTTAAAATTAGATTTATATCATATATGATTGACCATTTACGCTGATAATCGAGATCCATTTCCACAACTTCCTCAAAATCTGAAATACTTGAGCGACCTTTTACTTGCCATTCTCCAGTAATTCCTGGTTTCACAAAAAGGCGTTGTAAATGTTTCTGACTATAGTTAGAGACTTCATCAGGAGTAGGAGGACGGGTACCAACTAAGCTCATATCTCCAGTGAGGACATTCCAAAATTGGGGGAACTCATCGAGACTAGTACGACGTAAAAAACGACCTATACGAGTAATCCGAGGATCTTGATCATTTTTAAAAATATGACCTTGAGCTTGATTCTCAACTAAATGTTTTTGCTGCTCAGCATTAACAATCATGGAGCGAAATTTCCAAATTCGAAATCTCTTGCCATTGAAACCACAACGAATTTGACTATATAGTATGGGGCCAGGACTATCACACTGCATTGCTATGCTAATCGGAATAGCTAAAAGCAGAGTAATACTTAAACCAACTAAACCACCTAGGATGTCAATAAAGCGTTTTATCTTACTATTTACAGAGGGGTGAGTAAATGGTTGATTGACTAATAAGGGTTTAGGAGATTGGGCAAATGTAGTAGCGAGAGAAAATGGGGAATTCATCTGTCAATTTAGATTATATGCATAATAAGGCTGTTGTAAAAATAGGTATGACTTAATCAAAATATGTATGAGTGATAAGAGTATGTATTAGAAATAGAGCTCTCTACAATTTTAGAAAGAATATCCCCTCAGGATTTATACGTAACAACCAACTTCATCAAATCTTCATGAATAACCAATAGTTTCTTAAAGTTTTGATTAAGTACTCTTCCTAGTATTTTCAAGATTTTAACATTATGCTGTCGGTCATTTTCTTTGCTAGTATTTAAACCGCGTCTAGTTTCAGATTCCCGTTTTGAATCTGGATCGGGTTTAATTTCCTCTTGGCTCATACCTCGTTACTTTGTGACTTCCCCCTGTTGCCTATCTCATTTTTGATGCTAAAAAGGAGATATCCTTTAGCCAGATTGTGATCATTAGATGGAAGAAAAATCCAGTTATCTAGAGCAAAATCTCAGTATCGAAGAGCTCATAAAATTAATTCCTTTTTTTGATGGTTTATCTTCAGATAATCAAAACAAAATTACCAACCATTTTGTAAGCCTCTCTCACCCTGCCAATCAGCTAGTACTTCTAGAAAATGATTGGGGAGGATCTGTATATTTTATTTTGGAAGGATGGGTTAAAATTCGCACCTATAATATGGATGGAAAAGAAGTGACGCTCAATATTTTAGGTCAAGGTGAAATATTTGGTGAAATGGCTGCATTAGATAAAAAACCCAGGTCTACTGATGCTATCACTCTAACTTCTACAATTATTGGCAGAATACCCGCCGAAGATTTTGTGGATATTCTAACTACCGAACCCCAGGCAGGAGTTCGCTTAGCCCAATTGATGGCCAGACGGCTACGTCAAATCAATCGCAGATTACAATTAAGAGAAGCTAATAGTACTTCTCGGGTAGCAGATGCGATTTTGTTTTTAGTTGAAGGACAAGGCAAAGAAACAGCAGGGGGCAAAGAAATTCCTAATTTACCTCATCGAGAAATTAGCAGTTTAAGCGGCTTGGCTCGCGAAACTGTAACCAGAGTGTTAACCAAGTTGGAGAAAAAAGGCTTGATTCAAAGAGATGCGGATTGGCTGCGAGTACCCGATGTTTTAGCGTTGGAAAATGCTATTACTAGTATTTAGATGCCTCGATAAACTCGAAGCAATTTAATCCTTCTAATCTTTATCTATGTCAAAAAAAAAGCACGACCATCAACTATCATCCTTTCCCAAAGCCCCAATGGATTATGACAATTGGATTGATGAAGATGAAGCCGATTTTGATTCTCAATCAAGATTCTCCAATCGAGTAAAAACTAAAAAAACTCTGTCCACTAATACCGTAGTGATGGTCGAGACAGCTTTTTTAGCTAGTACTGCCAGCTTGATTTGGTTAATTAACTATTATTTTCCATTGGGGCCATTACTTAAGTTATTTTTCCCGATTCCGATCGCTTTAGTTTATTTAAGACGAGGAAATCGTGCGGGATGGATGTCAGCTTGGGTATCGATGCTGTTATTGTCTGTTTTAATGGGGCCAGTTCGCAGTATTGTTTTTATTGTGCCCTATGGCTTGATTGGAATCCAGTTAGGAGCTTGTTGGGGTCGCCGAGTTCATTGGTCGTTGTCGGTGCTTTTGGGGTCATTAATTGGCAGTTTAGGGTTATTCTTTCGCTTTTGGCTGTTTTCGATTCTGTTAGGAGAAGATCTTTGGGTATATGTGATGACCCAAATTACCCAACTTGCGGATTGGCTATTTCTGAAAATAGGGATTTTGGCCCAACCAGATATTACGTTGATTCAGATTTTGGCTTTAATCATGATTTTAGTGAATAACTTGGTTTATTTATTTGCCGTACACTTAGTAGCTTTGGTACTGTTTGATCGTCTGGGAAATCCGATTCCGCGCCCTCCTCAATGGGTACAAGTTTTGTTGGACTACTAATGATTTTTCTTTATACTCAGTGCCAACAGGCACAGAATTGGCTCAGACGATATCAAGGTAAAAATTGTAGTTTTGCTTGTATTTTGGGTTTTACCGCCACAGGTTTGATTCCTGGTATTTCTGCTGCTGGGGCAACGCCTCAAGATCGCGAATATACAGCGATCGCTGATGCCGAATTTTTACATGCCGGGGCCAAATCTCACCCTAAATATCCTTTACCTGATCTGAATATAGGAGTTTCCCCGGTCTTTATTTCCCGCGCCATCATCGAATCTTTAGCGATTCCTAGCTATATTTTCAATGCGGGCCTAGTCCATCAACCGCCCGTAGAGACCATAGACTTGGGGGGAACGATGGCTCGTTGTCTTTCTTCGGGACAGGCAATGGCAATCAAGACAGTGCGAGATCTTTTTCACCAAGGTTGGCAATGGGGAGAGCAACTTGCAGCTACTAGAGATTACTTAATCATCGGTGAATGTGTAGTTGGGGGTACCACCACTGCTCTAGCTGTACTGATGGGATTAGGTATCGAAGCTGCAGGGATGGTTAATAGCAGTCATCCCCAATGTAATCACGCTCAAAAACTATCCCTGGTTCAAGAAGGTTTAAACAAGGCAAAATTTATTAAAACCGCTCAAGGAATCGATCCTTTTTCTGTGGTGGCGGCAGTGGGAGATCCGATGCAAATTGTTGCCGCAGGAATGGCCCTGGCAGCTAGCCTTCGTGGCGGGGTAATCTTAGCTGGCGGAACTCAAATGTTGGCGGTTTATGCTTTGATGAAAGCGATCGCAGCTCACTATGGTCAGGAAGCTAAATGGGATGAAATAGTTGTCGGGACAACCCGATGGGTAGCGGAAGATGCGACTGGTAATACTATTCAATTAGCGGAATTAATTAAGGGAGTCCCGCTACTTGCCACTGGACTTCATTTTCATACTGCTAAATATCCTTGTTTGCGAGCTTATGAACGAGGATATGTCAAAGAAGGTGTGGGTGCAGGAGGATGCGCAATTGCTGCCCATCTTGCACAAGACTGGACTCCCATTCAATTGGTAAATATCATTGAAAATTTGTTGATCAACTATCGAAATTCAAGAAGGAATCCTGTAAGTTAGCAATTGCTCTTCTAAAGCAGCAATCCGGTTGTAGGCAGCAGTTAGTTGAGCTGTCAGACGGCGAATTTGAATTTCGGTTGATAATTCTGAGTCCTTATTAGAAGAACTGAGGCTCGTTTCGCTATTTTCGTCCATAATTATATCTTTATGGTGAGTAAGCGAATAGTTGCTATCCTTTTCTTTCGTAACTGAATTATTTCGTGAATAATTGGCAGATAAAGAATAGGCATTGGGAGTTAATGATTTTTCTTTTACAAGCATGTTAACTTGCTCGCCAATTCTTTCGACTAGTTTTCGAAGACTATCTATTTTATCTTCGAGTTCTGTTATTTGAATTTGTAAACTACTCATATTTTTAGATTATTAGCATCTGGCTTAATATTAAGAGCATTCAGGAAAAAAGTGTCAACTATTCTTTATTTATTTAACAATTGCTTGTTAGTTTTTAATAATTTCTCAATTATTGTTCAATAATGCCTCCTCCGAGTAAAATTGCTCCGTCATACCAAACGGCTGCTTGACCTGGAGTAACTCCAAATTGTGGTTCATCAAAGATTAAACGAGCGCGAGCATTTTCTAGGGGAATAATATTGACGGGGACTGGTCGAGAACGATAGCGAATTTGTACTTCTGCTCGAATAGGTGTGGTTGGTTTGGCAATCGAAACCCAATTTATTCGATTAACATTGCATTCTAAACGACCTCCCGCATGGCGATCACCTACAATAACTCGATTCATGACCGCATCTATTTTAACAACATATAAAGGCTCAGCGGCGGCAATTCCTAAACCTTTCCGTTGTCCAATCGTATAGTGATGAATTCCTTGATGTTTTCCTAATACTTTCCCTTCAAGATCGACAATATCACCTTCTTTTTGGTGAATATATTTGTCCAGAAAACTTTGCATTGAACCGTGAGCTTCAATTAAACAGAGATCTTGGCTTTCAGGTTTATTGGCAGTAGAAAGATTAAATTCTGCGGCAATTTTCCTAGTCTCTTCTTTAGTTTGTTCTCCTAAGGGAAAAACGGTTCCTGCTAATAGTTCTTGAGTGAGATCATAAAGAAAATAAGATTGATCTTTTTGGCGATCTACAGCTCTTAATAGTTGATAGCGATCGCTATTTCTATCATAATGAATTCGAGCATAATGTCCTGTAGCTATTTGCTCAATGCCCAGTTCTGCTTGAGCGTATTTGAGCATCGGTCCAAATTTAACAGCACGATTACACTGAGAACAAGGTAGGGGAGTTACTCCAGATTCATATCCCCCCACTAGATAATCAATGATATTTTCCTGAAAGAGATCTCGACTATCAACAATGTGATGGGGAATGTCTAATTGTTCACAAATCCTTGCTGCATCCACCATTCCTTCAGAACAACATTGTCCTTTCCCCTTCATTAACCAGAGGGTAATGCCGACAACTTCATAGTTTTGATGATGTAGAGTAGCCGCAGCTACAGAACTATCAACCCCACCAGATAAACCAACTACAATCTTCTTCATACTTCTTTATATAAAAAAACATAATTACAGGAACTAACAGGGGAACATTAAATTCTGTAAATATCGTAAATATCAGGATACTTATCTTTAATAGTAAATCAATTCTTATTACCTATTATGACAATTAAGGCTTTTTTTCTCAATCGCTTATCGAACTTTTCCTCTGGCTCTCTATGGGTTTTGATCTTCTATTCTTTAGGTAATACTCTTTTGATAAATGGTTGCTTAGCCAATTCCCTAATTGCCCAAAATGAGGCTTCTGCGCCTAACAATATCCTGCCGCCACCGCCGCCTTTATCTCCTCCCAACATAATTATCAAAACCCAAGAAAGTCCTGCAACTCCCAATAATATTGAACCTCTCCGTAGTATGGTGCAAAATGCTCAAGAGGAATATATTTTCAATGCGCCTCGTTCTACCCAGAGCAATTACAAAGTTGAAGTATTTGGCAATAGTAATTTGCTCTTAAAACAAGTCAGAGAGGTTGAACCGAAAGCTTTTATTAAAGGAAATATTATTCAAGTAGGAATTTTTAGTGAAGAAGCGAATGCTCTTGATTTGGTGCAACAGTTAACCTTAAGAGGATTATGGGCCAGAATTGTTGTCGAATCCTAAGAGATTTTTGAATTATCAACCAGATAAATCTTCGGTTTCTTTACTAGTTTTACTAATCCTGTTTAACAAATGAATCATCTCGTCTCCTCTTTCGAGAGAATGATCTTCCTGGAAAATAATTTCTGGAGAACGTCTGAGTCTGATTCGATGACCCAATTCTCGGCGAACAAAACTTTGAGCAGCCCGTAAACCTTCCATGGTTTCTTCTTTAGCTGCTTCTGTGCCATAGATACTGACAAAGATTGTTGCGTGCTGCAAATCTCCCGAAACGTCTACGTCTGTAATACTAACCATGCCCGAACCCACACGGTCATCTTTGATTCCGTTGATGAGCATTTGACCAACTTCTCTTTTAATTAGGGAAGACACACGAGAAACCCGACGACTATTAGCCACAACCTTATTCTCTCCAATTCTGAGGACTTTAATTCCATTGTAAATTGTACCTAAACCTCGTCTGGTTTGAAACCTCTAGTTTTTGCCATGGTTTTGGGGAAAAACAGTGCCAGATAGGGGAAGTATTTTGGTAACACTTGGCCCCATAAGTAAGTAATAATGGGAGATTGACTTTTTAAATTTTTAAATTTTTTAAGATATATGGCTTCAAAACTGATTTTATTTATTGATGATGAAGAAGATATTCAAACCTTAGTGAGTTTTTGTTTTGACTTAGAGGTGGGTTGGCAATTAATTACCGCTTCTTCTGGGAAAGAGGGGATTGCCGTGGCGGAAGAAAAACAACCAGACGCTATTTTATTGGATGTCATGATGCCTGAACTTGATGGTCTGCAAACTCTGGAAAAATTGCAGAATAATCCCAAAACGCAACATATTCCCGTAATTTTTATCACTGCCAAAGTTCAAGCAAGCGATCGCAGATCATTCTATAATGCAGGGGCAAAAGGAGTTATTACCAAACCTTTTGATTCTCTAACTCTGACTAGCCAGATTATGGGTTTTTTAGGATGGCAAACCAATAAATAAGTAAACATCTATCACTAATTTCCATCTTCACAAGTTCCTCATGTTTAATCTCTAAAGTCTGATGAGAAATCGGATTATGAATTTCTATGAGAACTTATGATTGCTATTACGGAACGTTCAGTAGAAAGAGAAAAGTCAAATGTCACATTCGCGGAGTTCCTCGTCAAAGAAGAAAATTTGTGCCTAAAACCGAAGCTGATTATGATTTTCAGCAATACCAAAGATTTGAGGCGGATTATTCAACTTAGCTTGGAAGAAATTGCTGGATGGCAAGTTTTTGTGGCGGACTTAGATGCTCAAGATTTGACTCTGGTCACAGTAATCAAACCTGATGTCATCTTGTTAGATACAAATTTGCCTAACTCAGACGAATTGAGAATCTTGCAGAAAATTCAAGACTATCCTGAGATTCAAAATATTCCGCTCGTTTTGTTAACGGAAAGAATTTTCACTAGTGATCGCCGATTCTATAATAGTTTGGGTATCGTAGCAGCGATCGCTAAACCCTGTGATATGGTAACTTTAGCTACACTAATATCTCAGCGACTCAAGTGGGATTGACAGTCATTTTAAATCAATTACCCATTCCTCAATTGTTTAATCAATTATTTAATAATCTTTCTCAGTTCTTCACAAGTTCTTCAAATTTGTAAAGTACGATTAGAGTTGAACTTAGACAAGATATATTGTTTTATCAAGTTAAATTAATCTTTAAATAGTCATGAGTAGTTCTATCACTTGTCCTTGTTGTTCGGAAAATATGCTTCATCATCTCAGTGGTCGTAGAGACTATTGGTTTTGTCCTAGCTGTAGAGAAGAAATGCCAGATCTTAATGCGATAAAAAGCAATAGGGTTGATCTGAAAAATCAGATTATTAACCTATCTATTGGTCTTGATATGACCCCTAAAATGGCTTTAGCTTAACAGATTTGACATTTAACATTGAACAGGTTTTTTCTCGTTCCTAAAATTATCTCATTTCATTCATTTGCGTCATTACCCATGCTGTAAGTTTTTTCCACTCAGGAGAACTAGTCAGCTCATAGGCATCAAAATCAAGACCCCAATTACTGGCATACTCGGCAAAATATTCAACCCATTTCATCATCGTTTCAATCGGCGAATAGGGGCGATATTGCCAGGATTTTTGCAAATATTCCACCATCTCTACAGGATGTTTGGTGTAATGGAGATACCAAGCAATCCAAACTAAAGTTCCATAGCGAACCTGATATTCGATTAATCTTACTGCTTCGGGAAGATTTGGTTGGGCAAAAAAATTATCCGTAACCGCAGCTAGAGAGCGAGCCTGAGGTAAACCTTTGTACATGGCACTCTCTTCATGTTGTCGATAATAGACAGTTATTTCTTTCAACCAAGCAGTTTTACAGCCTTTTAATGCCATTCTCAACACCAAATCCGTATCTTCTGCTGGGGGAAAACGAAGATCAAATCCACCTACATATTCTAACCATTCCCGACGAAACATCATCGCACTAGGTAGTACAGGTTTCCAACGCACCCAACCTACTAAGTCTAGTTCGAGAGTTTTTTCCCAAGGACAAACATCTAGCAGTTTATTCCCCTCCGAATCCACTCTTTGCCAACCGCTATGAACCATACCGATCTCAGGTTGTTGAGCAAAAATAGCTGCCTGTTTGGCTAATTTGCCAGGACAGAAATAGTCATCAGCATCGAGAAACGCGACTAAACTTCCTTTTGCTTGAGCGAGCCCATGATTACGAGCAGCAGCTACCCCTTGATTGTTTTGTTTAAAATAACGAATTTTATCTTGTAAGGGCTCTAATAATTGTTGGGTCGAGTCTGTCGAACCATCATCAATGACCAGCACCTCATAATGACAGTCTTCTTGCATTAAAACACTTTGTATCGCCTCTAAAATATAGCGATCGCAATTATAGGTGGGAATAATAACAGTAATTAGTTGGTCACTAGCCATAACTACCCTAGGTTAAATGCCACATCTATTGGATAATAAAAAAATATCTTCAACGACTTCCTATTTTAACAAGCGTCTGCAACTGTCTCAGAAATAAGTTAAAAAAGAATAGTAAGTTAAAAAGTATGTATCAAGTTTAAAGATATATTGCAGGAGAATACAGAAAGTGTCAACTCAGCCACTATTCAAGAATCTGTTACGCAGTTTAATGACTAGTTCCATTATGCTTAGCAGTTTAATTCATCCTAAAATATCTAGTAGGCCAGCCTTGGCGGTTACTAACAGATTTTGTCAGTTGTCATCTGAGCAGGTTCAAAAAAAAGAAAAATTATTACAATCTGCTCTGCAAAATAATTCTCAAGCGAAACAAGAATATCAAGCTTTAATTCAAGAGCATCGGCAAATTATAGCTCAATGTCGTCAGAAAACCTGGCCCCAAGAACAAGCTATTTGGCTCCGTCTTTATCCTTGTGATGCTAGTCCTGGCTCCCTTGATTATGTTTTAGATAGAATTGTCAATTTAGGCTATAATCGGGTTAATTTAGAAGTTTTTTACAGCAGTCAAGTCTTACTACCACCGGCTGATAATCCAACACCTTGGCAGCCTATCGTCAGATCTCCTGGAGGAGAAAACATTGATTTACTCAAGCAAGCTATCGAAAAAGGTCACGAAAGAGGCTTGAAAGTATATGCTTGGATGTTTACTATGAATTTTGGCTATAGCTATGCTCAGAGGGGAGATCGACAAGATGCCTTAGCCCGCAATGGTACAGGAGAAAATAGTCTTACCTTCGTCAGTGACTATTCTCAAGCCTTTATCGATCCCTATAATCGTCAAGCACAACAGGATTACTATCGTTTGGTACAAGCCATACTCCAAAGAAAACCCGACGGAGTTCTTTTTGATTACATTCGTTATCCTAGGGGGTCAGGAAATCAATCTTTAGTTAATAATGTTCGGGATTTATGGATTTATAGCCCAGCATCGCTACAAACCCTCTACAATCGAGCAACTAACCAGAAAGGCAAGGCTATAATTAGTAGTTATGTAAAAAATGGCAACGTAACCTATGCCGATCTCATGAGAGTAGATAAGCTCTATCCCCATGAAAAGGAACCCAATTGGCAGGGTCGTCAACTCCCTAATTCTAATACTAAAGTATCTAACCGCGAGCGCTTTCTCCGTTTACAAGCAGATCTGTGGTTTTTTACCGTAGCTCATGCGGCTCAGGGAGTAATTGATTTTCTCTCTTTTTCTGCTTCTCCCGTACAACAGCAACAAATTCCTGCAGGAGCAGTTTTTTTTCCTGATGCGAATCGTGTGGTGGGCAATTCAGGATTTGATTCTCGTCTGCAACCTTGGGATAAATTTCCTCAGAGCTTAGAATGGCATCCCATGGCATATTCTGTTTGTGATGGGACTAGTTGCATCATTGAGGAAATTTCCCAGGTTTTAAAAACGGCTGCGGAAAACACTAGAGTAATTCCTGCTTTGGCTGGTGTTTGGGGTGATGAATATCGAGATCATCCCAGATTGGAAGTACAAATGGATGCTTTGCGCCAATCCTTACCCCAACTGAAATCTGTGAGTCACTTTGCCTATTCTTGGCAAGAACCAGAAATCGACCGTCAAAGAAAATTCTGTAATATGCAATAAAAGTTTTGACTTTTGAGCAATTTTTGTTACGATTAGGAACGTTGCAATTCATGCGGATGTGGCGGAATTGGTAGACGCGCTAGATTTAGGTTCTAGTGTCTTACGGCGTAAGAGTTCGAGTCTCTTCATCCGCATTTAACAGTGCTGTACCCTTGAAGGTAAAAGACGGGAGTTACTTTGTCAGTTTTAGGGTTTGTTTCGGGTGAGCGAAATTTACGGTGGCAAAAATTAGTTTTCCCGTTGTATAAGTCATAGGTATTTACCCATTACTTATTACTCATTACTCAAAACGTTTTTATTTTTTAACTCCCTTCAGCCCAGTCAGTCTTCAGCCTTAACGTTTTATTTTGCTTCTTCGAGAGCGTTTTAAAATATAGAGGCTGGCAAAGTAACTCAAGATACCAGAGATCGCGCCTACAACGAAACAGCCTACTATTAAGGTAATCACTAATTTTGGTCCTAACGCCAGAAAAGACTCCAGAGAATCAGTACTATCTGGGTTGAAGCTTGTTTCTCCTCCGAGCAGCCATTGTCCTACTTTAAAGTTCAAGAAAAAAATAGGTACATAAGTTAAAGGATTACTAATCCAGGTTCCGGCAATCGCAGATAATTTACTTCCTCGAACCAAAGTAGCTAATATAATACCTAAAATGGATTGAAATCCCAAAAAAGGGAAACAGCCTGCAAATACTCCGACAGCTATTCCCCTGGAGATAACTTCAGGTTTACCTCGTAATTTTCGTAAGCTGATAATCATTAAACGGAAAGGTTTACTGAACCAATACGTCAATAGATTTTGGCGACGAGGTTTTGTCGTTGAATTGTGAGGATAGATGAAAGTATTCGACAGACGCGAATGATCTTCTTGACGCAATTTACCCATGGAGGATATTCGCGGTGGTATCAGAACGTTAAACTTACTTGTTCCTATACTACCCAATAAGTGCCCCTTAAGAAAAGCTAAATATGTGCAAAAATTTTGATCGGCGATCATCAGGATCGCTAAATAGCAATCTAGTTTTAGATTCGCGCTGGCAATACTTAAGTAAGCTATTTCCCCTTTAGCTAATCGCGAAGCGATTTTATCAAGTCAAGTTGATGGTTACAGTCTTTTAGGATATCTGAAAGAGTAATCAAGTTATTGAAAGCTGTTTGCGGAAAAATCAGAGGAACAATCTGTGTCAAAGCAAAAATCACTATTATTAAAGCTGTTTGCGGAAAAATCAGAGGAACAATCTGTATCAGAGCAAGAATTGCTATCACTTTAGAAATTACTTGGATTTTAAAATTCATTTTTACGTTTTTTGGTCTTAGAAATATGTGGAGTAATAATTTCATGATTTGTTCACAATACACTCACAAGCCACTATTTATTTGTCTTGACTTCGTGAAAATCAATTTATTTTTCTACACTTCTTTTATGAAGAAAATATTATTTTGTGTAAATCACCTTCGTTATTTACTAATTTACCAAGAAAACCATAGTAGAGTAAATCCTGGAAAATACTGTTTTTGAGAATTGATTTAACACCAAAATATATAAATATGTCATTGACATCGAAATACTATCTATAATTAATAATCAACTTCATTAACTAATCATGAAGCATTAATAAAGATAAGTGTATTTCACTAAAAAATATATTTCAATATATTTCAAAATGGTATTAATAATTTTTTAGTAATTGCTAAATTTTTAAAATATTAAGTTGGCCTGAATAGTTTAAATTAGGCCAAAAAACATGAAAACAACTAATGAATACCAGACTTTTGTTACAACCCTGAAATTTTCATGACATCTGCGATGGTGGAACAATAATTTGTTAAACCAAAGCTTGCAGGAGTAATCGTCTTTTTATGGGTAAAATGACGATAGTTAAGAGAAAAATAACTCCAAGAATCCATTTGGATGCGGAATAATTTAACAAAAATATTGACTAACCAAATATAAAGAGGAATGCGAAAATAAATTTTTTTATTAAAATATTGACCAATTTTTGCGATCGCATCATTGACCGTGACCGCTGGATTTCCCAAAACTAAATATTTAATTGTTTGATCGTTTTCTGCTGGGACTAAAGTCTGAGGATTTTGGATTAAATAAGTGACAATTTGGGCAATATCTTGACCATGAACAAAGTGAAAACTGCCATCAACTTTAAAGCAACGAATTAAATCAAGCCATTTAATCACATCGGGCAATCCCGAGGTCAGATGGGAATAGGGCTTATTTTTATCACCACCAAAAACTAAAGTGGGAAATAAAGCCGTAATGCGATCGGAAATTTCTAATTTAGATAGCTGAGATAAACACTGGTATTTAGTTCTAATATAATCCGTCCCCAATTCATTAGCTTCTGGCAATAATTGATTATTGCGATCTAAAACACTAGCTGTAGAAAAATATAATACTTGCTCACAGATACTAGGATTTAGCATCTTCAGTAAAGCAAGAGTTTTCACTACATTCACATCGTAAGCTTCGATCGCGCCTCCCCAAGAAGTAGCTGCTAGGATCGCAATATTAATTTCTTTAAGTAAAAGATCGCTATATTCTTCTATATCTCGCAAATCACCGGTTAAAAGCTTGATGCGAGAGCAATTTTGCCAGTCAAATTGTAATTTGTCGGGATTTCTGACAAATAAATATAGTTCGTGATCAGTTTGATTAATTAAATTTTCTACAATATAGTGACCAATACAACCACTGGCACCAGTGATAAAAATTCGTTTCATAATTTAAGTAGGGGATAGGCAATAGGTTAACTATATACTCTATAGTTATTTCCAGCTTCCTAGTCCCCTGCTCTTTTTGCCTTCAAGTTTCCTGAGCTTAGAGTCTCTGGCACTCTCAGTTATTTAGTAGTTTATTTAATATTTCAATTGTTTAGCAGTTTCAAAAAAGCAACGGACATTATCTTCAGGGGTGCCCACTAATACACCATGACCCAAATTGAGGATATGACCAGAATTTCCTGCTTTACGCACTGTATCATAAATGCGATCGCGGATAACATCATGGGGGCCAAATAAGACTCCAGGATCGATATTACCCTGTACTTTCATCTCGGCTCCGAGCCTTCTTCTCGCATCTGCCATATCCACAGTCCAGTCAACACTGACAATATCAACTCCAGACTCACCCATTTTTTCTAAAACTCCCGCACTACCGCTGATATAAAGAATCAAAGGGGTGTCGGGATGGGTTTGTTTAACTTGGCGTACCACTTGTTGCTGGTAGGGTAAAGCAAAAGTTTCATAGTCCATGGGACTTAAATAGCCTGCCCAAGAATCGAATAACTGGACAACTTGTGCTCCACAGTCGATTTGATAGCGCACATAAACAGCGATCGCATCTGCTATTTTACTGAGAAACTTATGGAGGATTGCGGGTTGGTTAAAGGCCATCCCTTTAATAATCGAATAATTTTTGGAACCTTTGCCTTCAATGGAGTAAGCCGCCAAAGTCCAAGGTGCGCCCACAAAACCTAACAGAGTAGACTGATTATTAATTTCTGACCGTAAAGTTTGCAGAATAGTTTTTATAAAAGGTAAAGACTTTTCTGGATCAAGCTCATGAAGCTGATCAATTTGTTCTTCAGTACGAATCGGAGTTTCAAATAAAGGGCCTTTACTTTCAACAATATCAAAATCAATACCAATACCAGGTAAAGGAGTTAAAATATCAGAAAACATAATTACACCGTCGGGTTGAAACGCTTTCCAAGGCTGCAAAGAAATTTCAATAGCCAGATCTGCATTTTCCGAACGTTCTCGAAAAGTGGGATGTTTTTCCCTTAAATCGCGATAAACTTTCATATATCTGCCCGCTTGGCGCATCATCCATACCGGAGGACGCTCAACCTTTTCACCACGAGCTGCCTTTAATAGTAAAGGAGTTTCTGTTAACTCTGTCATTTTCGTAATTCCGTCTAGCAATTTTTTTCAATTTAGTTACCCCTTTTACTAACTCCTTGAACAGTAATCTAGTCGCTTTCAATAAGATTTTTTCAAAAAAGTCTTATCCCTTTAATCAGGGATTTTTGCGATCGCATATTGATGTAAGAATCAGTAAGAAGCTTTCCGATATTATCATCAATTCTGTACCCTTGTTTACTGGGAATATCTGGGGTTTTGCCAGCCAACCAGACTCTTGTAATTCTCCAAGAAAAAATAGATTGTCTTTGACATATTGAATAAGTCAGACTTTACGATATGATGAGTCTTATTAAGAATCATTTAATTTATTGACGTAAAACAATTATAGAGGGCAAGAAGCAGTGGTTAGAGTAGCAATCAATGGTTTTGGACGTATCGGACGCAACTTTGTAAGATGCTTATTATCCAGAGAAAAGAGCAACCTAGAATTAGTAGGGATCAACGATACTTCTGATCCTAAAACTAATGCTCATTTACTTAGATATGATTCGATGTTGGGGATTTTGGATGCCGATATTCAACATGATGCCAACTCATTAACTGTCAATGGCAAAACAGTTAAATGTGTGTCTGATCGCAATCCTTTAAACTTGCCCTGGAAAGAGTGGGATATCGATATTGTTATCGAATCCACTGGCGTATTCCGCGATCAAAAAGGAGCGGGAATGCATCTTCAAGCTGGAGCTAAAAAAGTTGTGATTACTGCTCCTGGTAAAGGTGCGGGGGTTGGAACTTATGTAATGGGCGTTAACCACGAAGATTACAAACCTGGTGAATTTGACATCCTCAGCAATGCTAGCTGTACTACTAACTGTCTTGCTCCGATTGCTAAAGTTATCAATGACAAATTTGGCATTATCAAAGGAACCATGACTACCACTCACAGCTATACTGGAGACCAACGTATTCTTGATGCCAGTCACCGCGATCCTAGAAGAGCTAGAGCAGCAGCCATGAATATTGTTCCTACTTCCACTGGTGCAGCCGTAGCTGTAGCTTTGGTGTTACCAGAACTTAAAGGTAAGCTTGATGGTATCGCTTTGCGGGTACCTACTCCCAATGTTTCTGTAGTTGATTTAGTCGCTCAAGTTGAGAAAAATACTATCGCCGAAGAAGTTAACGAAGCTCTTAAGGCAGCTTCTGAAGGGGAATTAAAAGGTATCTTGGGTTACACTGATTTACCTTTGGTATCCAGCGATTTTCGTGGTACTGATGTTTCTTCTACTGTTGACGGACAATTAACTCTCAGTCTGGGTGGCGACATGATTAAAGTTGTGGCTTGGTATGACAATGAATGGGGTTATTCTCAGCGGGTTGTTGACTTAGCTGAATTAGTTGCTAGCAAGTGGTAATCATCTTTTTGCGGTAAATTGTTTTTGATTTAAATTAAATCTCTGTTTGTGGTCTATTGCGCTAGCAAACAGAGGTTTTTTTTAACTGAAATACTTAGTTTTTAAATGATTCAACGAACCTAATATTAACTGCAATACCAGAACTAATTTTGTTAGGGAAAAAGATTAAGTACAAATAGCTATGATTTTTCAGATCTAGAGATCATACTTATTTGGTAAAGAGAAGCAGTAATAACGCCAAGAAAATTAAGGAATTAGTGGTAATGGTAATAGTTATTAGTGATAAGAAATCGCTAATTAGCAAGAGTTAAAATTTTAATCATTAGGTAACTTTTCTAATTTCTCTGCAATTAAATTATGCAAATTTTCATCACAATGACTATGTAAGTGTTGGGGTTGATCTAAGCTCCATTGAGGTCTTAAACAGTACCAAGACTATAAATTAAGTTTGATCTGTTAGTTCCAACCAGCAATTTACTGCTATTCTGTTGTAGCTGGATGGTTATAGCAAGTCTTATTATGGTTGATTTTTTAGTGGAAGTTGGAGTCGAAGAATTACCTGCCGATTTTGTCAGTAGCGCCATCGCGCAATGGCAAGAACGGATTCCTCAAAGCTTAGCAGCAGAATTTTTAACTAGCAAAACTATTGAAGTGTACGGAACACCGCGCCGTTTAGCGGTCTTGATTAAGGGACTACCCAGTAAACAACCAGATCGGGAAGAAGAGATTAAAGGACCACCTGCCAAGGCAGCATTTAAAGATGGTCAACCCACCAAAGCCGCTGTCGGATTTGCTCGCAAACAAGGAGTAGCCGTTGCGGATTTAGAATTGAGGGATACTCCCAAAGGAGAGTTTGTTTTTATTCAGAAACAGCTTCAAGGTCAAGCAACTACCGAAATCTTACCTGCATTATGCATTCAATGGATTACCGGACTAGAAGGTAAAAGGTTTATGCGTTGGGGAGATGGGGATATTCGTTTTCCTCGTCCGATTCGCTGGTTAGTGGCATTATTAGACGATAAAGTATTGCCTGTAAAGTTGGTCAATGGCTCAGAAACGCTAAAAAGCGATCGCATTTCCCGGGGGCATCGAGTTTTACATCCTGAATCGATATCACTTCCTCAAGCAGCAGATTATGTTGCCGCCTTGCGCCAAGGTTTTGTCGAAGTAGATTCGGTGGTCAGAAAACAGAAGATAGATCAGGAAGTGCAAGCTGTAGCCAAGGAAATTGGTGGTGAAGCTGAGGTTTATCCTGAATTACTCGAAGAAGTCACCAATTTAGTGGAATATCCTACTGCGGTAGTGGGTAAATTTGAGCCAGCATTTCTGGATTTACCAACCGAAGTAATTACCACGGTCATGGTAAGTCATCAACGTTACTTCCCGATTAAACAGCAAGGAGCAGATAATCTGTTACCCAATTTTATTACTATTTCTAATGGCGATCCGAACCAATCTCAAGTGATTGCTGAAGGAAATGGTCGAGTGATTCGTGCCAGATTAGCCGATGCGCAATTTTTTTATAAAGCAGATTGTGATGAACATTTAGATACTTATTTACCACAATTAGAAACCGTTACTTTCCAAGCCAACTTAGGCACAATGCGAGATAAAGTAGATCGCATTATGGAAGTAGCAAATGCGATCGCATCTCAGTTAGAAGTCAGCGAAGACCAACAAAAAGAAATCGAAAGTACTGCGTTACTTTGTAAGGCGGATCTAGTTACCCAAATGGTCTATGAATTTCCTGAATTACAAGGAGTAATGGGCGAAAAATATGCTTTAGTAAGTGGAGAAACGGCAACGGTTGCTAAAGGAATTTTTGAACATTATTTACCTAGGGGGGCAGATGATATCATGCCTGAAAGTTTGAATGGTCAAGTAGTAGGATTAGCCGATCGGTTAGATACTTTAGTAGGCATTTTTGGCTTAGGCATGATTCCTAGTGGTTCTTCCGATCCTTTTGCCCTACGCAGAGCAGCTAATGGAGTAATTAATATTATTTGGCACGCCAATTTAGAAGTAAATATTAAAGAATTAATCCAACAAGGTGTTAATGAGTTTTTGGCTTCTCATCAAGATCAAGAATCCCCTGTTGAGGCTCTCCAAGAATTTTTTAGGCAACGGATTCGGACTCTACTACAAGATGAAAAAAATCTGGATTACGATTTAGTTAATGCCATTTTAGGAGAAGAAGATGAAGAATATACAGCCAGGGCATTGGAAGATCTTTTAGATGTTCGCGATCGCGCTGTGTTCTTACAAGAAATTAGGCAAAATAATCAACTAGATAACATTTATGAGACTGTAAATCGTTCTACTAGATTGGCAGCTCAAGGAGAATTAGATACGCAACAATTAGATCCTCAAGAGGTGATTAATTGTGAACTATTTGAATCTCCTTCAGAGGAGTCTTTATATAATGCTTTAGTCGCATTAGTTCCGCAAACAGAATCGGCTTTAGCTACTAGTAATTACCAACTATTAGTTGATGGTTTAACCGAAATTTCTCCAACAGTAAGTGAATTTTTTGATGGAGAAAATAGTGTTTTAGTAATGGCTGAAGATGAAAATGTTAAACGCAATCGGTTAAATTTATTGGGCTTATTGCGCAACCATGCACGAATCTTAGCAGATTTTGGTGCGATCGTAAAAAGTTAACGGGCTTCGCCTACTGAAGTTAGCGGGCAGAGGACTCAGATTTCCTTAGTTTCCTTCTGCCTTCGTTTAAGTGAAAATAAAAAAATCCTGGGAGCGAGAAAAATCGCTCTGCTCAGGAATCGCGAAATTAAAGAAATTAAATATTTATTTCCTAAAAAAGTCTTTTAGGTAGGTAATTTCCGCATTTTATTTTTAAAGAAAGATATTCATTCCAGATACGTCTTCTGCCTCCAGCCGCTCTGATAGAGAGTTTCGTCTCTTACAGACAGAAGTTAAGGGAGGATGCGATAAAAACTACCCCTACGCTCTAGTCTGAATACTATTGAAAGATCAAACACACTGCCTGCATATCTGACATCGCTCTCCTTCGATATGCAGCTCAAGAACACAGCGACAAAACTTCTTTTACAGTGTCTTTGTTCTTTATGTAACTAAGATAGCAAAATTTTTTGCCGACAAATGTTAAGAAAATACTAAAAGAATAACTTTATATATCTATATATTTTGTAACATTATTTAGATTCTTTACGCAATTGCTGTAATTCGTCCTTCAAAGACTGAACTTGTGCTTTGAGTTCATCTACATTAGGAGAGTCTTTTTGAGGGGAGTTATCAGAACTTTCTGACTCTTCTTCTGTAACAATCTCGATAATACGAGGCTCTTTTTGTTCTGGTTGATTTCCTGAAGCTTCAAAGATATCTTGTTGTGCTTGTTGCACCATTTCATCAACAAATTTGCGGGCTTCTTCGACATTCATTTCTCCTCTGGCGATCATCTCATCCGCTAAATGCTGGGCTTGAGTAGTAATTTCAGCAAGAGCTGTCCCTGCTTTTTCTTGAGCATAGTCAGCAAAACCTACTCCCATGTAGAAAGCCTTTTTTACGAGATCTTCAAAACCTGCCATTGTTTAATTTCCTCTTTACTCATGATATCCATAATTAGATTATAGATATTTCCTCGTTCCTTGTTTCTTGTTCCTTGCTCCTGGTTCTTTTTTTCCGTATTGTTTAATTAGATCCTATCTATCATCAATTATCTAATGAAATATTTTCTTCGACTAAGCGCAATCTTCCTACTATTTGTGATCTTTTTATTACCTTTACCTGCGATCGCCGGAAGCTCTACAGATGTAACACCATCAGCATTTAGTGATTTTAGTCCTGAGGAATTAAAAAACAAAGATTTTTCTGGTAGAAATCTAGAAAGTTTAGATTTTGCTAAAGTCGATCTAATAGAAGCAAATTTTAGGAACGCTGATCTTAGAGGTGCTGTATTTAATGCTTCTGATTTATCCAATGCTAATTTACAAGGAGCAGATTTTACCTACGGTTTTGCCTATCTGACTGATTTTCAAGGGGCAGATTTAACCGACGCTATTTTTAGAGAAACGATTTTATCTTTCTCGTCTTTTGAGAATACCATCATTGATGGCACAGACTTTACTTTAGCCGTGTTGGAAAAGTGGCAAGTCAATCAGCTTTGTGCAAATGCCACAGGAGTTAATTCGCAAACGGGAGTTGATACTCGTATATCTTTAGGGTGCAAGTAAGACTTAGGGCTGAAAGAGCTTAACAGCTCACACATTATTATAGGGTGGGCAATTTTAATTGACACATAGTCTATTGATTTGAGACTGAGAGTTGCCCACCCTACTTTTACCCGTGAACTTAAGTTCACATGAGCACAAGCTAATTCTAAGAGTTTTGGCAGTTGGATAAGAGGAAACTGTCACGTCTAGATTTCACACAGGTGTGCGGAGCGTAATACTCCCATCGACTATACCCCCAAAAGGCCTATTGTAATACAGCAAAACGGACGCGCAGAGAGCATAAGGTTAGGAGGTCAATAACCGTCAGTTAGAAATATACACCAGCCGATAGTGTTCCCTTTCAGAAACCGATCTGAAAAATACTGAAACTCTTATTTAGTAAAGGTTTCAAGCTTAGCTACCTTTAGGGGTAAAATCATGGCATCTAATAGCTTTTTCTGTTCCAGCCTTTTCAGGATGAAAACTACATTTTAATTTTTCATTGGCATGATAATAGCTGCATCTTCTGCAAGGTATTTGAAGTTTTCTAGTCACAACTGCCCCCTATTTTTCTTCAGATTTTTTGATCGCAGCAAGTGTTACTAATCTTAAAAGCTAAAAATTTATAAGATTTTCTGAGAATTGTTTGTTTAAATTAATCTCATAAATTGTTTAATATTGCAAGTTTTTAGCCCAAAAAATTATCTGAGCTACGAATCTTCCTTATAGAAAATGGGCAAAAACATGTTTATTTTTGTGTTTATCTGAGGATAAAATTAAAATTGTTTTTTTTAAGTGATTAATTATTTTTGCGCTTTTTTGATTATATATATGTGTTTTTTTAGTAATATTTATTTTGTTCAGAATTGCCCTTAGTGCGATATTATGGAGCAAGGTACTGTACAATCACTGAAAGAAAAGAAATTGATTAAGTTTGTCATAAGTTATACACTTATGCTTAAGCTATCTTCTGAATCTTTTTAGCTCTTATCCTGTTCCCTGATTCGCAATTACTTTATCAGCTTAGTGTAAAGGAGAAGTTCCTTAACATAACATGTGTAAGGATGTTAGTTAGTTGAATCTTTCTAATCCAGCAGCTGTCGTAAGTGTTGTAAGTTTTGATCTTTTGTTTACCTGGTACTCCAAATTAGCCAAGATAGATTGTTAATGCTGCTTGAGAATTTACAAAATTAAAATTCTTATCTCAAGGTTTTTCAGTATTTCTACCTAAAATTCGGCAATTACGTAAAAGTACGGATTGATTTTGGGGTTGAGCTCGCTAGGATGACTAAAATTATCAGTGAATTAGAGATCATGCCTCAAGGTCAAAATACTGGACTTACTCTAGAACAGCAATTTCAGCTTCAAGTACTAAAAACACAGGTAAAAAACTTGACTCTTGAAGAGTCCCAAGAATATTTACTAGAGATGTTTAGGCAAATGATGGTCAAGGAGGAGTGGATGGCCAGAATCTTAAAGAATTGTGCTTAAATAAATTAGATTTGAATTAAACGAACTCAAAAGCGATCGCTTTTTGTAATATAGCACTACGTAATTTGGTTAGGACATTGCGCGTAGCGCTATAAATCCAGAAACAAACATAAATTAGTACAAAAATATCTTGCGCTATCGTTTCAGTAGTCTAGTCCTAGCATAATGTTCCCCTCAAAGCTTTAAGCTGCAAGTCTTTTGATCTGTGGTCATAATCGCGAATTTTTGAGCTGTGCTACATAGCGGTTGTTCATAATCTTCATGTTTTGGTACTCGCTGCTTATTATTTCCGCGCAGCAGTACTAGTGATGATTTTGCTGAAAACAATCATATTGTTCAGCAGTTATTCTGCCAGCTTCGTAGAGAGTTTCGGTTATTTCCGAAATATTTAGCACTGAATGGGCGCGATAGCCTTTGCTTGCCAGTCGCTCTTTGACACCAGCTTCATGATCGATAAAAACTACAATATCCTTAACCTTTAAACCAGCCGATTCTAATTTGGCCGCACCTTCGGTTACACTTTTCCCACTAATCAGAATATCGTCAACTACGACAGCAGTTTCTCCTGGGTGGAAATTACCTTCGATCAGACGGCGAGTACCATGGGCCTTGACTTCCTTGCGAGGAAAAATCATCGGACGATTGAGATTGAGGGCTAAGCCAGTAGCTGTCGGTAGAGCACCATAGGGAATTCCTGCAATCCGCTCAAAAGTCAAATTTTTCAGAATTTCCGCGTAGGCTTTGATCACTTGATTAAACAGTTGTGGATTAGAAATAATCTTTCGTAAATCGATATAGTAAGAAAAAGTCGCTCCAGAAGCTTGGACGTATTCCCCAAAGAGCAGACAACCAATATCAAATAGTTGCAAAATCAAATCTTGATGAGGATGTTTATTGAACAGACAAACATTTGATGTCCAGAGTTCGCAAGTAGAGACAGTTTGAATTAACTCGCTTCTGATTTGTGCTACCTGTTGGTTTAATTTTGCTACTTCTGAGGCTAAATTTTTGTTAGCCAGTAAATCTAAAGAAACGGTAATCAGTAAACCTTCTCCATTGTGGTCAAATCCCGCCTGAAGAATTTGCGGAAAATCCGCTCCTTCTGTCCAAATACTTCTGAGCAAAATCATCCTTTCTGGAGCAACAGCACGAATTTTCCCAATAATATCGGGGTTATTGCTACCCACTTCTAAACATACCTGATCCATAGTGCCCCAAGATTGAACTTGTTTGACCACTTCTAGGTAGAGAGGGTTATCGGCATGGGGATATTCTTGTAGAGCCAAAGCTCCAGGATTAGAGCTATGACAGAGAACAAATACAGCTTTATCTGGATATACAAGAAACGGAGCAGCATGATCTTGTCCCCCATAGGGAGTAAGCGTTACCGCATCTACTTGCCATTGTTCGAAAATGGTCTGGGCCAATACCGTACTACTATTGAGATCGCCATGTTTGGCATCTAAAATAATAGGTAATTGATGGGGAATTTTGCTTAAGACGCAATCGAGTAATTCTAATCCAGCTACTCCTAAAGCCTGGTAAAATCCTAAATTAAGCTTATAAGCGGCAACGCGATCGCTTGTTTCGGCGATCACCCACTCCAACCAAGCTTGTAAGTTATCGATCAGGGAATCTCCCTTAGCCATTAACTGATGCCCTAAACTGGTTAGGATTTCAGGATTAGGATCAAGTCCGACGACGAGTAAACTTTGATTCTGGGCGATCGTATTATTAAGTTTGGCATAAAAATTCATTGTTTCTTGCTTTTCATCAAGGTGTATTATAGAGAGATGTTACTCCAACAAGCCTAAAACTATTATCTAATAAAAATTGCAATCCTAAAAAGGTTTAGGCTAATTATTCTGGGGTTTAGCTCCGAATCGACATTGTAGATGTTTTTACTCTACATTAAGGGACTGTAATTCCAAGCCAAGAAGATTGACTATTGCTGAGGTAATTATTCAAAAATGATGATCGAAATAAAACAACCAGTCAAGAATACTGAAAACTTCCAAAGAACATGGCTCAAAACCCGTGAGAGTTTTGGGGCTCTTGTGGAAGCAGAAACTCTTAAAAGTATTGCTTCACAAGGTTTTCAAGAGTTCGGGCGAGGAGTTGTTTGTCTCGCACATTACAACGGTCAACCTTGCTCTTTCTATCTTCCCAGCGATCGCTTGCTGTTAGTCATTAAAGATCAGGAGCAACTGATGCCACTCTTATCAAAGCTGAAAAACTATCGGCCAGAAAAGTCCGAAATCATCGTTATGGTAACTTTCAGCGATCTAGAAATTGAGCGTATAGGCTCCTATCAATATTTCTATCTCTCAGTGGACTAGTCTGGACTTGAGTAGTACCCCGTGAAATTTCTCATCATAAGGAGAGTAGCTCAAAAGCTTTATAACTAAACCCCATCTAGTGTTCAAACTGGATGGGGTTTAATACAGCTTTTTAGATCGTTAGATTGTCACAATGTCGATTACTAATGGCTGGATACTGTCACAAAAATTTTAACTCAAGATATTGCCAGCGATCACACTTATTGTTCTTCAAGCAGCAGTCAACCATGTTAAAGACTTAACCTAAACTCATGCTCATACAGATAAGATAACATGCAGATAAGATAAATTTAGATAATGCCCACTAAACTAGCAATTACCAAACCAATCGCAACTCCTGCCAATGGGTGAGCGAAATTTACTGTGGTAAATAGAGAGATAGGGAAGTAGGGAAATAGCGGTGCGACCCCGATGAGTTTTACTCATCTAGGGAACGCGCACCAAGATAGGGAGGTAGGGAGATAATTAGTCCCCAAGTCTCCA
>JASJDR010000120.1 GCA_030065615.1 Xenococcus sp. MO_188.B8
CGTCGTTCCAGTGAACGCAGTAAATGCTGGCAAATTCGTCGTGACCTTGCTAACTATTTATCTGTTTTGGAGCAACAATGGTTTAATTCTGAGTGACTTTTACAACGATAGAATTATAATAATTATAATAATTTTATCCATATCCTGAGATATTCAAGCTATAACATTGCTGCTAAGGGATTAAGACGAGTTACTACTTGCAAATCTTCCTGATCTAATTTCTCTGGAATACCGTTACGGATTAATTCTGAAAAATCTTCGTTAGGAACCATCATACATAAAGTATAAAGTCTTTGATTAGTCGGGTTTTTAATATAGTGAGTTCCAGCTTTCGGCATTAAAATGCTATCTCCCGTTTTCAAGATGGTTTCTTTGCCATCACAGATTGCAATACCTTCTCCTTGGATAATGAAAAACATTTCGACAGCAAAATGATGACGATGGGGAGGGGTTGCTCCTCCAGGATCAAAAATCTCTAAACAAACTGTCAAGGAGTTTTCTGAATTACTCGAATCAAAAATAATTGCTAATCGGTTAGTATCATCGGGAGTAATACGATAGACTTGATAGTCGCTTAGTCTTTTGATTACGGGAATTTTACAACTTTGATAAGTTTCGATTTCCATAGGAAATTAGGGATTTTTTACCTTTTACCTCTAGCGTGATCTTATCTTTTATCAAAAAATAGAGTTGTCTTTTGGGGACAAAAACATTAAAAATCGTAATTTTTCTTCAAAATGGTTAATTAAGAATTTTTAGAGATATAGAGGCATGAGTCTAACCTAATATATCTGCGATCGCTTCAATCATCGTACTAAATATTTAATGCTAGATGTTGATCCAAAAACTCCCAAAGTTTGCGATCGCGAAAATCTTGGATTACCATACTAGCTCCAGCAGCCAGTAAGGTTTCAGGATTATGGGTTGAAGCCACCCCAATGGTGTAGATTCCCGCAGCTACCGCCGAACTAATGCCTGTGGTAGAATCTTCAAACGCGATCGCATTTTCACTGGTTACTCCGACTCGCTCTAAACCTAATCTATAGGGGGCAGGATCTGGTTTTCCCGGAGGTGCATCATCTGAAACGACAACGATAGGAAATGTTTCTGTTAATTGCAATGCTTCTAACATATGTTCAGCATTTTCCCTCGGTGCATTGGTTACTACAGCGCGTTTTAAGGGTATGGTATCGGTTAATTGGATAAGTCTTGCTAAACCTGGTGTTGGCGATAAAGTTTTAGCTTGTTGGCGATACATTGCTTCTTTCTCGATACCCATTTGTTCCCCTTCTTGAGCAGATAATTGGGGTAAAATTTTAGCTACAACTTGGGCATTGGTATTGCCCGAAATATTTCGTTGATAAAATTCTTGATCTATTTCGAGATTGTAATCTTTTAAGATTTCTTGCCAGAGAGTAAAGTGTATGGGGTCAGTATTGGCTAAAGTCCCATCTAAATCGAATAAAATTGCAGATAACATAAAATAATTTCTTGGTTTTGAATGATTTTACGGTAAATTTGCCAATATTACATGAAGGCAGATGTCAAGAGCTAAGCACTTTAAGATTTGAGTACTCCCTTAACAATTATTAACATTGATTGTAATATCTGTCTGTATCCGACAAAACTTGAGTTTTAGATAGGTATGGCCTAGGTATTTTAACTAGGGAAATGAACACTATGAAATCTTTTGATGACTACGATGCCTTTGCAGAAGCTTACGTAAAACAGACCGAAGCAAATTCTCATAATGCCTATTATGAAAGACCAGCAATGTTTTCTATTTTATCTAATCTAAAATTCCATAAAGTTTTAGATGCCGGCTGTGCAGGAGGAATTTATGCAGAATGGTTATTAGAAAGAGGTGCTGATGTCGTCGCGATCGATATTAATCGCCAAATGGTAGAGTTTACTAAACAAAGAATCAACAACAGAGGTAAAGTTTACCAAGCTGACTTGAATCAACCTCTGACTTTTTTAGAAGATAATTCTTTTGATTTAGTTGTTAGTTCTTTAACTCTACATTATTTACCCAATTGGACAGCAGCATTTCGGGAATTTAATCGTATATTATTGCCAGAAGGATTATTTTTATTTTCTACTCATCATCCTTTTACAGATTTTCTCTTATTTGAAAAATTTAATTATTTTAACCAAGAATTAATTGAAGACGAATGGCATAGTTTTGGAGAACAGCCAGTAAAACTTCGTTTTTATCGCCGTCCTTTAAATAGTATGATCACTTCACTTACTGACGCAGGATTTGCAATCAATAATATTATTGAACCTCGTCCTATTGAAGAATGCCAGAAACTTTATCCTCAAGACTATGAAAAACTATCTACTAAACCTTGGTTTCTGATTGTTTTAGCTCGTAAGCAAAGTTGATTTGTTGTTCACAAATTTTATTCGGCAGTGTCAACTATTGCGGTAGGATAACTATCAAGCGAACCATAATGCTTGTGTCATTTATTTGCATTGATCTCAATAGTTCATTATGTCTGCGTCTGAAACTAGCCAAATTCGTCAGCAACTTAGCCAAGTTTATCATCAATTATCCGAACCGCGACAGCAAATTGTCAGGCTATTTTCAGTTGCTTATGAACCTGTTGCTAGAAGTATATTCTTAAAATGTTTGAATGCGTTAGGGGCCAAACAAAATAATGGTAATGCTTTCAATAGTCCTACTTTAAACAAACATATAAGATATCTCTTAGACCAAAATTTGCTATTACAAGATCGGGGAAAATCTCCTAAATGTAATCCTTTTATCGCTGAAATTGCTACCCGTGACGCCATTAAAGCTGGAGTTTGGGAAAGCATGGTCAAGGTTATAGAAACCTATCTACCCATCTCTACCTACTACTACGGTAGTGATTCCAGAAGATTTGACAGTATCGAGCAACTATTACGGGAAGTTCGCATTGGGATTTACCGTCGAGATTTTAAATTTATCTCTAGACAGTTGGAATGTTATCAGAAATATAGCTATAGTCGCGAAAAGCTTCAACTTGAGCAAATTATTCCCTTACTTTTCAACAATCCCTTCGATCCCTATTGGTTTAATAAATTACCTCAAGAACTATACGAATTAGGATTACTATCTATTCTCTTAAATTCAGTGATGAGTTTATCTGATGCTGAAGCACAATTTAACTTCCTAAAAGCAGAAGCTACCAAACCCAAAGGACGTTGTTCGGATAATCTGCGTTTGCTGTTAGTAGAACAGTTGATCCTGCGAGATAATCTTGACTCAGCAAAATCTTGTCTCGAAAAAGTGAGTGAAGAAAATAAAGCTCCAGCAAATGTTTTTTGGGGCTGGTTAGCTTTTTTAGATGGAGATTATCAGCAAGCAATAAATCACTATACTTCAGCTTTAAAATCCCTGAAAAAAGCTAGCGGTAAGCGCCGCAACGTATTTTTTGATAGCATCGCTGGGATCTTTTTTATCTTGGCACTATTACGTGATGGCTCACCCACTAGCCTAAAAGAAGCAGAGGGTTACGCCACGATCATGGCATTGAAATCAGATAGCTGGCTCAGTTATGTCTACACCTGGCTACAAAAGCTCTTGCTGATTCAACAAGGAGATATGAGTCAAAAAGAATGGATTAACAATGCGTCCATTGCTTCCTATCAAGAACATCATAGTCTGGAAACTTTCTTTTGTTCTCTCTGTCTATATTGGGTAGATCAAACTCAAGCAAAAAGACGAACTCCCAGACTGTTAAAATTACTTTCAGATCAAGCTGAAGCTGTTGGTTATTATTTCTTGGCAGCAGAAGCAGCCGAATTATTATCCCGTCTCAAGACGAAAGGCGATAAGGTAGAAGCCGTCTATACCAAAACCGATGAAATACCTCCTCTGGTAGATTTAGTTAAACCCCAACAACCTTGGGAAATATCTTTAAAAGCTCTGGCAAATTTACAAAAAAAACCCCAGGTAGCCAAACAATTAGATCAGAAACGTTTAGTTTGGCTTTTAACTTTCTATTCCCAGAGTTTTACGCTACAACCTCGCGAACAGAAAATTACAGCAAAAGGAGACTGGAGTAAAGGTCGTCCCGTAGCCCTGAAACGTCTACATAGTAATCCAGGGCAGTTTGATTATCTTACCCAACAAGATTTAAGAATCTGTAGTCATATTGAAACTAGCTACTATGGCTATTACGAGAAAATTGATTATACTTTTGACGATTACGCGATGTCTGCTTTAGTGGGACATCCCTTGGTTTTTTGGGAAGATTCTCCCACAACCCGCGTCGATATCGTCTCAGGAGAACCAGAATTAATTGTCAAAAAGGTTGGTGATGAACGTTTAACCCTAGAATTCTCTCCCAAGCTACGAGGAGATAAAGGAATTATCCTAGTCAAAGAAACTCCCACCAGACTGAAAGTAATTGAGATTACCAACGAACATCAACTGATTGCGACGATTCTCGGGAAGAAAAATCGTTTAGAAGTTCCTGCTTTAGCATCCGAACAAGTACTAGCTGCCATTAGTGGTGTTTCTCCCATCGTTACTGTCCATTCCGATATTGGTGGTGGAGTAGAAAGTGCTAGAGAAGTTGCCGCGAATTCCCAACCTCATTTACATTTGTTACCCGCAGGAGAAGGATTAAAAGCAGCTTTACTTTGTCGTCCTTTTGGAGATGTGGGTTCCTATTATCGTCCTGGAAAGGGAGGCTCAACAGTAATTGCTGAAATCGAAGGCGAACGCTTGCAAACTACTCGCCAGATGGGGGAAGAAAAGCAACTGGCAAATCATGTGATTAATTCTTGTGCGATGCTCACGCTTCACGAACCAGAAGATGGGGAATGGTTGATTGAAGATCCTGAAGATTGTTTATCTCTGTTATTAGAACTACAGGAATTAGGCGATCAGGTCATTATCGAATGGCCTGAAGGGGAAAAATTACGGGTCACTCATCGAGCGGAAATTAGTGACTTTCAGATGCAGATTAGACGGCAAAATGATTGGTTTGCTGCCAGTGGTGAGTTAAAACTAGACGATGATCTCGTGCTAGATATGGAAAATCTGCTGACATTATTGGAGCAAACTCCTAGTCGCTTTATTCAAATTAAGGAAGGTCAATTTATTGCTCTCACGCAACAGTTTCGCCAACGTTTAGATGAGTTAAGAGCCTATGGGAATAAGAAGGGTAAAGGTTTACAGTTTCATCCTCTGACTTCTCTAGTATTGGAAGATGTTATCGCTGATGTTGGTCAACTCAAAGCCGATAAGCACTGGAAACAGCAGGTAAGCAAGATCAAGGAAATGCAGGAATTGCAGCCTAAACTTCCTTCTACTCTACAAGCTGAATTAAGGGATTATCAACAAGAAGGGTTTGACTGGCTATCTCGTCTAGCTCATTGGGGAGTGGGTGCTTGTTTAGCCGATCAAATGGGATTGGGTAAAACCTTACAAGCTTTAGCGTTAATTTTAAACCATGCTCCTCAAGGTGCAACTTTAATTATTGCTCCTACTTCTGTTTGTATGAACTGGATCTCGGAAGCTGAAAAATTTGCACCAACTTTAAATCCGGTACAGTTTGGTAATGCAGATAGAAAAAAGACTTTAGATAATCTACAACCTTTTGATCTTTTTGTTTGCAGTTATGGTTTATTACAACAGGAAGAAGTCTCGGAAATGTTAGCCAAAGTTGAATGGCAAACCATTGTCCTTGATGAAGCCCAGGCGATTAAAAACATGGCAACCAAACGCTCTCAAGCAGCGATGAAGCTCCAGAGTAAGTTTAAATTAATTACAACAGGAACCCCGATTGAGAACCATTTAGGGGAATTGTGGAACTTATTCCGCTTTATCAATCCTGGATTGCTAGGCTCTTGGGAACAGTTCAACCAAAGCTTCGCTATTCCCATTGAAAGAAATCAGGATAAACAGATCAAGAAACAACTGAAAAAACTAATTCAACCTTTTCTCCTACGCCGGACGAAAACCCAGGTCTTAGAAGAATTGCCATCGCGCACAGAGATTACTTTGCAGGTCGATATGTCGTCTGAAGAAATGGCATTTTATGAAGCGCTCCGTAAAAATGCGATCGCGAAATTAGCGGATAGTGAGGCAACTGCGGGAGCAAAACATCTGCAAGTATTAGCTGAAATTATGAAACTGCGTCGGGCTTGTTGTAATACTCGTTTAGTAATGTCTGACAGTAATTTACCCAGTGCCAAATTAGTAGTATTCGGTGAAGTTTTAGCTGAATTATTGGATAATAGACACAAAGCTTTAGTATTTAGTCAATTTGTCGATCATTTGCATATTATTCGCGATTACCTTGATGAAAATAAAATATCCTATCAATATCTTGACGGTAGTACTCCAGCTAAACAAAGAAAAATTAGAGTAGATAAGTTTCAAGGAGGTGAGGGGAATGTTTTCTTAATTTCTCTCAAAGCTGGTGGAACAGGACTTAATCTCACGGCTGCTGATTATGTGATTCATATGGATCCTTGGTGGAATCCTGCTGTCGAAGATCAGGCTTCAGATCGCGCTCATAGAATTGGGCAACAACGACCTGTAACTATTTACCGTTTGGTGACGAAGGGCACAATTGAAGAAAAGATTGTGGAGTTACATCATCATAAACGGGATTTAGCTGATAGTTTACTCGAAGGTTCAGAAATTAGCGGTAAAATGTCCACTGATGAATTATTGCGCTTGATGACTCAGTAAAAGAGCAAGATTATATAATGAGAAAGTAAGGAAGGAGATATACCTCAAGAAAAATGCTTCCTCTAGTTAGCATACCGAGAACCATTGCCAAGTTCCTTGAATCGTACCGAAAAGTCTTTCGTAAAGAAGCAGGATTTAAACATGTTAGTCGTTACATTAGTGGGCTACTAATAAGTCCAAACAAAACACTTCAAGGAATATACAGTCAATTGGTATTGAACGAAGAAAACAAAGTCAGCCGAAGACGTGGCGTATAAACGCCACTTAGCAATGCATGAAGCAGTTTTTGAAGCGGGTTGGCAGTACCAAAAATTAAGGAAAGAACATCGCAATAAAATAGGTGCGATACATAGACTCTACACTTTGACTCGTGAGGCTTTACACAACTTACTTGAACTAACTCAAAATTTATTAGCTCAAGGTAAATCTACAGAACAAGTTCTGGAGGTGATTATGCCTGAATAAGTGTTTTTTCTCTCATCAATCTCTTGTCTACAGAGAAACCTTCCAAGTCGTGTCACCAAACTGCGTAGCGCGATTATCTGTTTTATCAACTTATCAAGTTAGTTTTGCCTTGCTTAATCAGGCTCTAAAATGGATTCGACAGATTGCTTCATCATGGGGGCAAAGATTCATTCACAATGCTGGACTTGTTGCTCAGTTTACAACGAAAAGTCTTTATTAAATTTTAGGTATTAGAAGTTAATTTAGTCTAAAAACAAACAGGTTTCCTATTTTTAAATATGTTTCACGGTGGCAGAATCAAAGCCATGCCACCAAAATTATTGAGTGAAGATCAAAAAAATGTTATCATTCGTCCCCTACCTTATTGTTCAGAAAGAGAAATTCAACGCTATGCTAATGCTAGAAAATTTCCCATCATTCCTTGCAATCTTTGTGGTTCTCAAGAAAATTTACAACGGGCTAAAATCAAGGATATGTTGCAGGCTTGGGAAAGAGAATCTCCAGGGAGAATTGATAGTATTTTCCGTAGTATTCAAAATGTTTCCCCTTCTCAGTTAGCAGATACAGAATTATTCGATTTCGCTAGTTTAGGTTTAACAGCCGATACCTAACATAGTAAATCTCGGCGGTGATAAACAGCAGGTTTAGCATCGATTTATTAACAAAAGAATATTACTTCAGAAAAAACCTTTGAAACTGCGACATGAATAACTATTTTGCTACGGTAGCTCGTGGATTAGAAGATATTGCTGCTCAAGAATTAATTGAATTGGGAGCAAAAGAAGTTAAGACTGATTTTACAGGCGTACATTTTCAAGGTGATCGAGAATTATTATATCGGGTAAATCTTTGGGCAAGAACTATTTTTCGAGTTCTCGTAAAAATTGATAAGGTAAAAAGTTTTAATGCTCAAAGTCTTTATCGCAGTATTCAAACAATTGATTGGTCAGAATATCTCCATCCTGAGATGACTTTAGCTGTTAATTGTACGGGAAAAAATAAGCAACTCAATCATAGTCACTTTACTGCTCTGCAAATCAAAAATGCGATCATCGATCAACAGCAAAAACATTATAATAGACGCTCTAATGTTAATCCAAAAAACCCTGATCTGTTAGTAAATGCTCATATAGATAATAATCGTTGTACTATCAGTTTAGATAGCTCTGGTACTAGCTTACATCGTAGAGGATATCGCCCAGCAATGGGACTGGCTCCCCTGAAAGAAACCCTCGCAGCAGCCTTGATTCAAATGACAGAATGGACCCCAGAATTGGCATTTTTCGATCCTTTATGTGGTTCAGGAACTTTACCTATAGAAGCTGGGATGAAAGCTTTAAATATTGCTCCTGGTTTATATCGATCGCAGTTTGGATTCCAGTCTTGGTTAGACTATGATGAAATCCTCTGGAATAAGTTAGTAACTGAGGCAAAAAATTGTCAAGTAAAAATTATTGATGTTCCAATTATTGGTAGCGATCGCGATTTTAACATGCTCGACCAAGCCTATACTAATGCTGATAATTGTGGCTTAGGAGAACAAATACAATTTAGACAACAAGAGTTATCTGATATTCAAGCACCAGCAGATAAAGGAGTAATCATTTGTAATCCTCCCTATGGAGAAAGACTTGGCAATGTCGAAGAATTAGGAGATTTATATAAAAGTTTAGGCGATGTCTTTAAACAAAGATTTACAGGTTGGACTGCTTATATTTTAACGGGAAACAAACAATTAGCAAAAAAAGTTGGCTTACGAACTTCTCGCAGAATTGCTGTATATAATGGTTCTTTACTTTGTACTTTATTAAAGTATGAATTGTATTAATTTATTATTTAAAGCAAAGCTATTTTAAATAATGTTGAGTACTAGTAGAACAATATAGTTGACTCTGTGAAATCTAATAACGCTGCGCGGAAGTAATAGGTAATGATTAAAAATTAGTTCTGATTTGGAGCTAATTCTCTTGATCGCTGTTTCCATTATCTGAAGCTGAACTGCGATTTAGCGAACCTTCTGGAGGGAAATCCAGAGTATCGCGGAGCTGCTCACGTTGCTCGGGAGAAAATTCTGGAAAGGGAAGCGTCTTTTTTGAACGCCAAGCCTGAACCTGAGCCTCAGCAGCTTTACTCCGCTCTCGATCGATTCCACTATCTTGGGGGAGATAATTCGTCTGGGAGGGAAGGGCCAGGTATGTCCCTGCTGCCTCTATAATACCAAATCCGCATCTCAAAACCCCTTTTTCTTTGTTCCTGATAAAATCATTCTGTCCTCTGTCTTGTCTAATTTTTAAGTGGGGTATCTAAATCGGATTTGGTATAAGATCCTGAACTCGCAGCAGCACATCCTCCTGAATGCCCATAAACTCGAACCAGTCCCCTGTATCTACATAGACAAAAATTTCCACATCCTTGGAGTAATCTCCGTATTTCACGAATCTGACTTGCGCTGGTTTTTTAAGAAGCTTGGGGTGAGCTAGGATCATTTCCCTTAATTTGGCTAGCACAAATCGCAGTTGCTCAGAAGTTGTCTCGTAACGTAACCTGACAGTCTGCCTTAAGAGGATGCGCTCGCGCCGACTATAGTTAGACAATTCTAGCTCTGAGAACTTAGAATTAGGCAGGGAAATGATATCCCCGTTCAGCCCGAGAATTCGCGTTGAGCGCAGGCCAATCTCTAGTACTGTTCCTGCTTGCTCTCCAAAACAGCAATACTCCCCGACCTTGACAGGGCGATCAGCGAATAAGATCAGTCCGGCAATAATATTTTCGAGGGTTGGTTTGGCTGCCAGTGCCAGCGCCAGACCCCCGATTCCCAAACCTGCCAGAATCGGAATCCGGGAAATCCCCACGCGCTCAATTCCGAGAATTAGGACAGTTGTACCAAAGGTCAAGCTCAATAGGCGCGATACTGTCCGGATCGCGCTGGCATCTAGCCCCTTAGGGTTAATTCTCGGGGAAGCGATAATGGTCTCAGCTATTGCGTTGCCAAAGAGAAAGATAGTTAGTGCTACCACCATCCAAAAGATAGTTCTCAGGATGATTAACACAATCACGAGTACCTGTCCGGTAATATTAATCCCCTCGTCGAGAAAATAGCTGACAGCTGTCAAACTAGCAATAGCAATAACCGGAGGCAGCAGTATTTCCCAGGTTCGCTGTGGAGGCTCAAGAGTAGGAGCTCTCCGCCAGTTCCAGCGAAAGCTCCTGTAGGAAATCCAAAAAGCAATCAGCAGGGAAATGCCCAAACTCATCCACTGCCATAGAGTCTGACCCCAATAAACGCCATCCAACCAACTCGGCAAACCCTCAAACCATTTGAAGGGAAAAAGCCTGCCAGGGGTAGAGATATAAATTGAATAATCCGCAACGCTCAGTCATTCGTGGTCACCGCCGTAGCTGTGCCACCCTTTTCTCATTCGTTCTGGAAGATGCTGCACCGCCAACACGGATTGCGTGGTCAATTTATGGATAGCTCACCGAAAAGTCAACGCGGTTACAGCGGTCAAATGTTGCTAGTCTTCAAAAACATCTCGACAACTGATTTTTCTCCTTTTTGTTGTCTCCTTGATGGGCTAAACAGCCACAAGTTTTTCCTCAACTGACTTGAAGCGAATGAGCTGACGCAATTGTTTGGTAATTGGGCGCAAATCCCGAGGCTTAGTTCTCGGTCGGAAAAGTCCGTCAGCTTCCCATTTTTCTGGATTTAAACTAATTGCCCAAGAGTTCAACCAAATCCCTTCTGGAAACTGGGATAATTCTTCCGGCATGGTATCTTCCAATGCTAATAAAAACATCACTTGAACCAATTCTTCCAAAAGTTGAATGCTCGCTGTATGGTCATCAATTAGCTCTTGCTCAGTTTTGTTGGGGGTTAAATTACGAGTTCTTAACTCTCTGACTAACGGAATCTTCAGGTAATCTATGAAGTCAAAGGAAATTCGCCTCTGTGATTTCGCCAACCAATCTCGGAAAAATTGATTCATCCGCTGAGACAAAATAAACAAACCTCCCGCTCCCTGGCGAACTTTAGCCCTTTTGCTTGGTTCAAGAAATAGTATATTAAACATTAACGGTGCGCTAAAAGCCCAAGCAGTTAAAACATCCCATAAAAACTTCATTGCCATTACCGTATCATTTCCAAAACATAGATAGGTACTATGAATCTGCGAGGTAATACTCTCGCTATATGAGAGCAGAAAAAGATTAGCTTCATCTACAGTTTGTTGAGTTAGCTTACCTTGAAGATCGAGTTCAATCATCTGGGTAATTAGAGAATTGCCAAAACCAATTAAATCAGTTCCAGGAGAATAAAAGGGGTCAGCAAATACCCCCGCTACTCCCACACAAGACCAGCGATTTATGGAAAATAGCTGCTGAGAGGAGTAAGTATATTGAGGCAGTTTTTGAAAGTCTACGGGTGGTTTATCTTTGAGATGAAGTGCCACTGTTGGTTCGTATGTTTCTAGCCATCGATAAGCTTTTTCGTATGTATGATACGTCCCAAAAGGGTGAACATTTTCATCAGTTACAATTCCCAAACTTGTGTAGCCACTAGATAGAGGAATCAGCCATACCCAATATCCTTTTCCGCACAAATGATTGGTAGAGAAATAGCGAATTCTGTTGGGAACTCTTTGATGCCATTCTTGTTCAGTCTCCGGCACAAAATCATCCACATCGAAGCGACCTTCTACCCGAAACCAAACAGCACTAAATTTAGGCTTTAGGGGTTTAGCTAAACCCAGTTTTTTTTGTAATAAACGACGGTAACCTGTGGAGTCAATTACCCAACGAGCCTGAATAATTTGAGGATTTTTATTGTTGTCTTTAGTGTAAATAACTTGATGATGTTGTGCTGATTCGGAGGCTAATTCAATGTCTTTAACTAGACAATTTTCCAACAATTCGATTCCGGCATCAACATTAAATTGGCGTAAATCACTTTCTAACACCCCTCTGTCTATTTGATAGGAATGAGGCGACTCAAATTCAGAAAGCCCAATTTCAGGTCGTTTGTGAAAATCCCCAGTTGTGTCACCCAGGAAATAGCGAAATCCCAGTTTATGCAAGTGATTCTTTTCAAAATAGTCAGTCATCTCAAGGACATTAGCCAAGTAATAAGCACCCACCTCAACAGTTGATTCTCCTACCTTAAAACCAGCTTGTGGAAGGGGACGAGCCAGCCGATCCAGAAGAACAATTGAGAGCTCCGGCATTTTCAATTTTAACTGTCTCGCTAGGGTCAACCCCGCTAATCCTGAACCGCAAATTGCTACATCATAGGTTTGTTGTATCATCATTATTTTCGAGTTATGTTAAAATTCGGGTAAATTAATTGTCTTGTTAACTTAAGATTCATTCAAACTGGGACTTGTCAAGTTAGGTTTCCAATCAGGATAATCGCCACAGAAGCCGCCGTCATCCCCACACTCTGAATTGCGAGAGAAAACAGTTTGGCATCCTGGGGCGCAATATGGAGGACTTTGGTGAAGACAGGAAACGCCACCGCACCACCTCCCACACTGGTTTCCCCAGCGATCTCCGAACCAAACACCATCGTTAAAGCAACTTGCCAATTGTCCAGAAGATAGGAAAAGGCCATCTGGGGACTTAGCAGTGTCAGCCAAGCAGTCCAAACGGCGATCGCCGCTTGATGACATCACTTTTAATTACACCCGTTTGGACAGGGAAATAGATTTCAATTTAGGCAACATACCTTAATCTCTCCTTTCACTTCCTCTATTAGTCATGGGATATACTCCAATTAGGTTCCTAATTTTTTTGATGCCACTCAGTTACAATTAGGTGAATGCTTTTATAAAATTCTAAAGCCAAAACCCACGTCTTTCGCGATTGCTCATGATTAACGAGGCATTGTAGAGTCCACAACCACTGAATTTTAGGGGTTTACCGTCGAGGATTGAGACAAAAGCTGACCCTGATTGACAGCGTTCGCAAGTGACAAACAGCACCGACTCTCCGGCGATCGCGTCGTTGATGATGTGGTAGTAGTCAGCAATCCACAGAGGATAGGCTCGTGCCACTCCTTGGTAAACCAGTCCCACCACATATTCACCATCGCGCATATGGCTGGCCTGATTTGCTGGCACCAATTCAGGTCGATCCCAGGCAGCAATTAAGCTGCCAATCTGCCTCGGTAACTCAAAATTCTTGGCAATTTCGGGCAAGTAAGGCTCCAGATGACTGGCTGCCTTGGAACCATAGGTAATCTGATGAACTGTCATTGGCCTGATTGACTGCGCTTTTTCTCAACTTAGGTTAACGAGACCGTTCAAGTTTTGAAAGTTTTCAAAGGTAAGATCGTCGGCTGATAATTCAATGGCAAAAGTCTTTTGCAGTTTATTAACTAGGTTCATGGCGTTGATTGAATCCAGTCCCAGATTCAAAATATCTCTATCTGGCAACAGTTCTTCACTGCTAATCCCTGGCAAAACTTCTAAGAGTAACTCTTTGGTAGTTTGGGTAATATCTGCCCTGGTTTTTATAGACATTGTTTCCTGAGTGATAGTTAAACGAGGTCTTTTCTTAAGATTTTACCCAAAGGACTCTTGGGAATTTTATCTCGAAACTCAATTATCTGAGGAATTTTAAATTTTGCTAACTTCCCTTGACAAAAATACAGAATCTCTTGGGAAGTACATTACTGAGTCAATGGGACAATCACCGCTTTTACCTTTTCTCCTGCGAGGAAACCTCCGCAGGGTCGCTCGTCAATATCATCTGCATCTTCAAAGATTGGCGCATTCATGAGGACACGCCGGGCGAGGCTTCCTCGCCCCCGTGAGATGTCCGTAACGATAGCTATTTTTCTTTGACCTTCGAGTTTTGATATTTCTACGTCTATGATTACTCCCCACACAGTTCTCGGGTTTTCTGTATTGATTTTGATTTCCTTAAACTCCTCATATGATATCCATTTGGCCTCGATATTTTACCAAAAATCCGAAGTTGTTTCTGGACGACTTCTTAATGCTATGATTCTGGTAACTAAACTCCAAGAAGCATTTGAGATTCAGTTAGATACCAGTGAGATTAATTTTGAGAATTTTCAAAACCTAGGAACTATCGTTGAGTTAATCGAGAATAAAGAAAGGAGTGAAGCGAGATGAATCGTCAACTACCCACCGATAAAGAAGAACAAAAAAAACAGTCCGGACTATAAAAAAACTGGTTGGCAAATTCAAAAAATAAGAGAAATATGAACCAAAATCACTATGATGTTGTCATTTGTGGCGCAGGTATCGCGGGATTAACCCTAGCCCGAAAATTAAAGCAAAAAATACCTAATCTTGCGATCGCAATTCTTGACCGACTTACCCGTCCTCTACCTGAAGTAACCTTAAAAGTGGGAGAAGCAACTACTGAACTAGGGGCTTATTATCTCACTGAAGTGCTTGAGTTAGAAGAATATTTGGAAAATCGTCATTTACGTAAATTGGGATTGCGACTTTTTTTTGGAGATACTAACGGTGATTTTCAAAATCGTCCTGAAGCTGGAGTTTCGAAATTTTTGCCTCCTTACGCTTATAGTATTGATCGCGATATCTTTGAAAATGATTTGCGTCAGTTAAGGGACTTCCAAGAAATTAATGCTTCCAAAATCTATTGCAAACCATGAACACTACACCAAAGCAGAATCAATCAGAAACCGCGAAGCAAGAATTCTGGCAAGCAATGAGTACCCTGATGGCTTTCCAGAAACAAGCACCACCATTAATACCAGTTGACCGTAATGGTGAGATCCCCCTATCTTTTACCCAAGAAAGATTATGGTTTCTTGATCGGTTAGAATCTGGCAATTTCTCCCCTTACAATGAGCCGATTATTGCTGTTCAGATCGAGGGCAATCTTAATATACCTGGTTTAGAGCAGAGTCTTAACGCAATTGTGCAACGCCACGAAATCTTGCGTACTAGCTTTTCGGCTGTCAAGGGGCAACCTGTTCAAGTAATTCACCCGGAAATGACCTTAAATCTATCGGTGGTAGATTTGCGTGATGTGCCGTCTTGCGATCGCAAAATTAGAGCGATGCAGTTACTTCAAGAATCGATACAAAAACCTTTTAATCTAGAAAAAAGTCCACTGTTGCGAGCTAAATTAGTACAACTGGATGAAGAGCAATATTTCTTACTTATCACCATCCACCACATTGTTTGTGATGCTTGGTCTACAGGGGTTTTATTAAAAGAATTAACCGCACTCTACAAAGCATTTTGTGCAGGAAAGCCTTCTCCTCTCCTTGAACTACCCGTGCAATACAGCGATTTTGCTGTCTGGCAGCGACAATGGCTACAGAGTGAGTTTCTAGAGACACAACTTAACTATTGGAAGCAACAATTAGCTGACTCTCCAGCTATTTTAGAATTACCCACTGACAGACCTCGTCCGCCAGTTCAAACCTATCGAGGGAGCAAAGAACTATTTAAGATTGATCTCGACTTAACTCAACAAATAAAAGCACTGAGCCAGCACTTAGGAACTACCCTATTTACAACTCTACTCGCAGCGTTCCAAACTTTACTATATCGCTATTCAAGACAACAAGATATTGTTGTTGGTTCACCCTTTGCTAACCGGAACCGAAGCGAAATAGAGGATTTAATTGGTTTCTTTGCCAATACGCTGGTACTGCGAACTAATTTTGCAGATAACCCCAGTTTTACTGAGTTGCTAGCACAAGTGAGGCAAACCACCCTCAAAGCCTATGAACATCAGGATGTGCCTTTTGAACAGGTAGTAGAAGCATTACAACCAGAACGCTCTTTGAGTCATTCGCCCCTATTCCAGGTGGGATTTGTGCTACAGAATGCCCCGATGGGTGAACTAGAATTACCTGGAGTGACATTGAGTGAGTTACATCCAGAAAGCACCATGGCTAAGTTCGATCTAACACTGTCAATGAGCGAAACTGATCGGGGATTGGTGGGTGAATGGGAGTACAATACTGACTTGTTTGATGGCTCAACTATTGAGCGCATGGCAGCTCATTTCCAGAACTTGTTGTCAGCCATTGTGGACAATCCCCAACTCTCTGTAGCTGAATTACCCCTGTTGAGTGAAGCAGAACGGCATCAGTTGTTGACCGAATGGAATGATACGGCAACAGAATATCCTATTGATAAATGTATTCATCAGTTGTTTGAGGAACAAGTAGAAAAAACCCCCGATGCTGTGGCGGTGGTGTTTGAGAATCAGCAGTTGACCTACCAGCAATTAAATCAAAGGGCCAACCAACTAGCACATCACCTGCAAAGCTTGGGAGTCGAACCAGAGGTGCTGGTAGGGATTTGCGTGGAGCGTTCCCTTGAAATGGTGGTGGGACTGTTGGGGATACTCAAAGCTGGTGGGGCTTATGTACCCTTGGACCCCAATTATCCTCCAGAACGACTCAGTTATATGTTGGCTGATTCGGGTGTAGAGGTGTTGCTTACTCAGGGTTCATTGCTGGAATCTTTGCCGTCACATACTGCACGGGTAGTTTGTTTGGATAGTGATTGGCAAGAAATTGAGCAACACACTCAGGATAATCTTGATCTTGGGGCAAGTTCCAATAATTTGGCTTATGTGATCTACACTTCTGGTTCTACTGGAAAGCCCAAAGGGGTTTTAGTTGAGCACCAAGGTTTGTGCAACCTTGCTCAAGCACAAAGAAATTTATTTGATGTAGAACCAACTAGTCGTGTTCTTCAATTTGCTTCTTTTAGCTTTGATGCTTCTGTGTCGGAAATATTTATGGCTGTGACTTCTGGGGCGACTCTAATTTTAGGAACGGCTTCTGAGTTAATGCCTGGAGATGATTTGAAGCAAATCCTACATCAGTCGGAGGTGACTCATGTGACATTACCTCCCTCTGCCCTGGCAGTATTACCTACTGATGAAATGCCTGCTTTGGGTCAGATAATTGTAGCAGGAGAAGCTTGTCCGACCGAATTGGTTAATCAATGGTCTGTTGGTCGGCGTTTCTTTAATGCCTATGGTCCAACTGAGTCTACAGTTTGTGCTACGGTAGCTCAAATCAGCGATGTTAGGGAGAAAATTACTATCGGTCGTCCCATAAGTAACACCCAAATCTACATCCTAGACTCACAGCTCCAACCGGTACCCATAGGCGTACCTGGGGAACTCTACATTGGAGGTGATGGTTTAGCCAGAGGCTACCTCAACCGCCCAGAACTAACAGGCGAAAAATTCATCCCCAACCCCTTCTCTCATTCCCAATCCGAACGCCTCTACAAAACAGGCGACCTCGCCCGCTACGGTCGTGATGGTAACATTGAATTTCTTGGTCGCATTGATAACCAAGTTAAGGTGCGAGGCTTCCGCATCGAACTAGGAGAAATCGAAGCAGTTCTCAACATCCACCCCCAAATCCAACAAGCCGTAGTCGTTGCAAGAGAAGATATTCCTGGTGACAAACGATTAGCAGCTTATGTGGTTTCTGAGCCAAAAAATCAATCCGAAGCAGCAAATCCATTACAGTTATTACAGATTGAACAATGGCAAGAACTATATGATGATATCCACAGCGAGTCAGTAGAGATTGAACAACCTAGCTACAACACCGTAGGTTGGAAAAGCAGCTATACAGGTAACCAAATTCCTCAGGAGCAGATGCGTCAATGGGTAGATTCCACAGTTGAGCAAATTCTTAAATGGCAACCCGAACATGTGTTAGAGATAGGTTGTGGCACAGGGATGTTGCTGTTCCAGATTGCTCCTCATTGCTTGAGTTACTGTGGTACTGATTTTTCTGAGACAGCTTTAGGTTATGTTGAGCAGCAAATCAAGCAGTTGGAAAATAGTTATTCACATGTTACCTTAAGCCAAAAACTTGCTCACGATTTTACAGACATTGAAGAAGGCAGATTCGATGCTGTTATCCTCAACTCAGTTGTCCAGTATTTTCCCAGCATCGATTACCTAGTAGAAGTTTTACAAGGTGCAGTGAAGACTTTGGCTAAAGGAGGTTTCATCTTTGTCGGTGATGTTCGTAGCTTGCCATTATTAGAAACTTTTCATACGGCAACTAAGTTTTATCGCGCTTGGGATTCATTAACCATAGACCAATTGAGACAGCAGGTGAAAAATGCTGTTAATCAAGAGGAAGAATTGGCGCTCGACCCAGCCTTCTTTCTAGCTTTAAAGCAGCATCTGCCCCAAATCAAACATGTTCAAATTCAGCTAAAACCTGGTGATTATCAGAATGAGCTAACTAAGTTCCGTTACGATGTAATGATTCATGTTGGCAACTCTGTATGTTCCACAGTTACACCCGAATGGCTCGACTATGACCAGGATGATTTAAATTTATCAGCGATCAAACAACTTTTACTAGATAAGAAGCTAGAGTGTGTTGGTATTAAACACGTACCTAATGCTCGTTTGCAAGAAGAAGTCACCCTTGTTAACTTACTTTCTAACTCAGACCGAGGAGAAACCATAGGTCAATTGCGTAATACTTTGCAGCTTCAAAAACAAGTAGGGATAGAGCCAGACAATTTATGGAGTTTGAATGGTGAATTGCCTTATGAGGTATATATTACTTGGTCCGGTACTGGCGGTAATGGTTGCTATGACGCGATCTTTATACGGAATGAATCGGCATTTGATTCCCAGAGAATCTTTCCCAACTTGGAAGTAACTAATGAGGTTAAAGTCTGGAGTGCTTACGCCAACAATCCCTTAAAGCAGGAATTGAATCGCCATCTGGTTTCACAATTACCTAGCTTCCTCAAACAAAAGCTACCAGAATACATGGTGCCCAGTGCCTTTGTTACTTTAGATACTCTACCGTTAACCCCCAACGGCAAAGTAGACCGCAAAGCACTACCAGCACCTGATGGGAAAATCATCAGAGAACATGAATACGTCGCACCACGCACCCCAGGTGAAGAGCAACTAGCCAATAGTTTCGCAGAAGTTCTAGGCCTGCCAAATGTAGGAATCTTCGATAACTTCTTTGAATTGGGAGGACATTCCCTACTAGCAACCCAATTAATCTCCCGACTCAGAGAAGCCTTTGACTTAGAAATCCCCCTACGGGTAATCTTTGAATCCCCTACAGTTGCTCAATTAGAGCAAGCATTAACCCAGTTACGCACTACCAATAGCGGATTAAGTCTTCCCCCCATTCAACCAAGAGAAACAGACACCGAACAATTACCCCTATCCTGGGCACAAGAGCGACTGTGGTTCCTCAACCAACTTGAAGGAGCTTCTGCTACTTACAACGTGCCAGGGGCAATTCGGATCAGGGGGAACTTGGATATTAATGCATTACAACAAGCGTTATCAGAAATAGTGCGTCGGCACGAAGTCCTACGCACCAGCTTCCAAACGGTTAACGGGACACCAATTCAAGTAATTGACCCAGAAGCTAGCCTGAACATCAAGGTGGTGGACTTACAGCAACTAGAAGTTATAGAACGGGAAACTGTCCTCCAGCAACAAGTACAACAAGAAGCCATTACCCCCTTTGACTTAGAGAGCGCACCACTAATCAGATGTAGTTTATGGCAGTTAGAGGCTACTGAATATGTCTTGTTATTGAATATGCACCACATTGTTTCTGATGGTTGGTCAATCGGGGTATTTCTTCAAGAACTATCTAGTTTATATCAAGCTTTTACTCAGGGAGAACCATCCCCCTTAGCAGAATTACCAATCCAGTATGCCGACTTTGCCTTGTGGCAAAGACAA
>JASJDR010000121.1 GCA_030065615.1 Xenococcus sp. MO_188.B8
TACGGTTAAGAGAAATTACCAGGCAACTATGTCACAACCAACTATCGAATCAATTCTTCAGGAAAAACGTCTATTTACTCCTGCTCCAGAATTTTCTCAACAGGCAACTATTGGCAGTTTAGAAGAATACCAACAACTGTACGATAAAGCAGCAGCTGATCCTGCTGCATTTTGGGCAGAATTAGCGGCTCAAGAATTAGATTGGTTTCAAAAATGGGATCAAGTTCTCGATTGGCAGCCACCCTTTGCAAAATGGTTTACCAATGGCAAAATTAATATTTCCTACAACTGTTTAGACAGACATCTCACTACATGGCGCAAGAATAAAGCAGCCTTAATTTGGGAAGGCGAACCAGGAGATTCTCGGACTCTCACCTATGCCCAACTACATCGGGAAGTTTGCCAGATGGCAAATGTGCTCAAAGATTTAGGAGTTGCCAAAGGCGATCGCGTAGGGATCTATATGCCCATGATCCCCGAAGCTGCGATCGCGATGTTAGCCTGTGCCAGAATCGGCGCACCCCATAGTGTGGTATTTGGCGGGTTTAGCTCCGAAGCGCTTAAGGCAAGATTATTAGATGCGGAAGCCAAAGTAGTAATCACCGCTGATGGTGGTTTCCGCAAAGACAAAATCGTGCCCCTCAAACCTGCGGTAGATGAAGCACTCAAGGACAATGGAGTTCCTAGCGTTCAGAAAGTATTAGTAGTACAACGCACCAAACAAGATATTGAGATGGTGGCAAACCGCGATGTTTGGTGGCATGAATTGCAGCATAGCGCCTCTGCCGATTGTCCGGCAGAACCAATGGATAGCGAGGATATGTTATTTATTCTCTACACCAGCGGCACTACAGGCAAACCCAAAGGAGTCGTCCATACTACTGGCGGTTACAATCTCTACACCCATGTCACCTGCAAATGGACATTTGATCTTAAAGATACTGATGTTTACTGGTGTACTGCCGATGTGGGCTGGATTACAGGACATAGTTACATCGTTTATGGCCCTCTTTCCAATGGTGCCACTAGTTTAATGTACGAAGGGGCACCCCGTGCTTCTAACCCTGGTTGTTTCTGGGATGTAGTAGAAAAATACGGGGTAACGATTTTTTATACTGCGCCCACAGCGATTCGGGCTTTTATCAAAATGGGAGATCAGCATCCCAACGCCCGCGATCTTTCCTCGCTGCGGATTTTAGGCACTGTTGGCGAACCGATTAATCCCGAAGCTTGGATGTGGTATCACAAAGTAATCGGTAATGAAAAATGTCCCATTGTCGATACTTGGTGGCAAACCGAAACAGGAGGTTTTATGCTCACTCCCCTCCCGGGTGCTACTCCCACGAAACCAGGTTCAGCGACTCGTCCTTTTCCTGGTATCCTTGCCGATGTTGTAGATTTAGAAGGCAATCCTGTCGGCACTAATGAGGGAGGTTACTTAGTAGTTAAACATCCTTGGCCGAGTATGATGCGTACAGTTTACAAAAATGATGAACGTTTTCGTCGGACTTATTGGGAACATATTCCCCCAAAAGATGGCAAATATCTCTATTTTGCAGGAGATGGGGCGCGTAAAGACGAAGATGGTTATTTCTGGGTTATGGGGCGTGTTGATGATGTGATGAATATTTCAGGGCATCGTTTAGGAACGATGGAAGTAGAATCTGCGTTAGTATCTCATCCTGCGGTAGCAGAGGCGGCGGTGGTGTCGCGTCCCCATGAGGTGAAAGGGGAAGATGTCTATGCTTTTGTAACTCTAGAAGGTACTCACGAAGCTAGTGATGAACTTAAAGCTGAACTTAAACAGCATGTGGTTAATGAGATTGGCGCGATCGCTCGTCCTGGAGAAATTCGTTTTACCGATGCTTTACCAAAAACGCGTTCTGGTAAGATTATTCGTCGTTTCTTACGAAATTTAGCAGCAGGAGAGGAATTGGTAGGTGATATTTCTACGATGGAAGATTTGACTGTTTTGGATAAATTAAGACAGGGTTAATCTTTTGTTTATTGAGGATGGGTGAAATGCTCATCCTTTTTTCTAGATATAATAAATTCATGAAAAAGCCAACGGAGAAGCAACTAAAAAGTTTGTACAGTCTATGGAGACAATATTATAAAATTAAATTCGTATTATAAATGTAAGTTTTATATTGAAAAAACATAAATTTAGATATGAATGAAAATACTATTTTAGAAATTAGAAACTTATTAGCAGATAAAAGAACTCAAATTTTAGCTATAGCGGAAAAACATGGAGCTTATAATATACGAATATTTGGTTCAGTCGCTAGAGGAGAAGCAACGGAAGATAGTGATATTGATTTTTTAGTTGATTATAATTTAGCTAAAATTAGTCCTTGGTTTCCTGGGGGATTATTAGCTGATTTAGAAGATTTATTAGAATACAAGGTTGATATAGTAACAGAAAAAAGTCTCAATCCCTTAATCAGAGAGCGTGTTTTACGGGAAGCAATTTCTCTATGAAAGAAGATAAAATCTATTTAGAATATATTTTGCAATGTATAAACAAAATTGAAGAGTATTCTCAGGGAGGGAAAAAAGAATTTGTTAATAATTCATTGGTACAAGATGCAATTATCAGAAGATTACAAACTTTAGCTGAATCAACGCAACGGCTTTCAGACGGGTTAAAAGAGAAAATGCCAACCATAGAATGGCGTAGTATTTCAGGATTTAGAAATATTTTAGTTCACGATTATTTAGGAGGTATTGATTTAGATATTACCTGGGAAGTGATTAATAAATCTTTGCCCGAACTGAAAAAAGAAGTAGAAGCAATTTTGAAATAGAAAGTGAATTGAGATCGCAATAAAACACAATTTTTATTTTTAGTAAAGATTATTGGAAAACAATACTAAATAATATCTTGTAAAGCTTCATTGACGATTTCCTCACTAACTCCTTTACGCTTCAAGCTTTCAATAAATGCAGATAAGTTATTTCCTTCCAATCTCTCCAAATCTTCTCGCAAACCTTGACCAATGTAAGCTCGAATTAAGGGTTGATAGCCAGAAAATCCCAATAAAGGAGCAATGCGTTTCAAATCTTCAATCACATCCTCTGGTATTCTGATCGTTACCATAGTCATTGGACGATTTTTATTTAGTCTCTTTTTCAAAGTTTCACTCTTCATATTGTTGTCTCTGGTGAACAAGTTGCTTTACGAGCAGAAATAATCCGAATACTGTCACCTTCAACTTCCATATAAACGACAAAAAGCATGTTCCATTTTCTATCCAAGCCAATTACAGCATCCCGCTTTTCGTAATTGCGACTTGCATCAACAACAATCAAAAAAGGATCAAAGAATACTTCTATAGCTTGCTGAAAAGTTACACCATCATGCTTGATTGGATTATGGCGGATATCTCTGTGCTCTTTTTGGTTTTTGCCTCTTTGGAAGAGCATTTTCACCAGATTATATACCTTGAGCCATCTGTTATTCAACCTTTGCGTCTTTTTCGGAATTGTCAGTTAATTTAAATGAGAATTATCGTAATATAGAAGTATATATGTGATTATAGAGAGTCTGTAACAATGAACGAAAAGCGCATTCTCTGGAAAAGACTGATTGCTTTGATATCAGTAGTTGTGGCTACTCTAATTAGTTCTAATTACTCCAAGGCTCTATCAATTGAAAATAATCCTATGGAGTTAACAATAGAAGAGCGTCTGGCAAACGTTAGAAAAAAAATAAAAATTAAAGTAAGAGAAAATAATATTAACTCTCAAGCTTCCCCTCTGTATTATATTAAACTATTAAATAAGCAAAATAATGATGGAGGTGAAACTAGAGAAAACGGAAATGATTGGAAGAATAATTGGAATAATTGGGATAATTGGAATAATTGGAGGAATAATTGGAGGAATAATTGGCATGATTGGCATGATGGGCCATCTTCGAGAAATAATTCGATTGATTGGAAGCAACTTAAACATTAGATGTGTCAACCTAGACCTTCTTTTTAATTGATTAGTTAAGTAATACTAGAATCCAGAGAAATTTGAGTGATGAGAATAAAGCAGCATCTTATTAAAGTTTTTATTTACTTTTCTGGTACAGTTATTGCCACAATTTTTGGTTGGCAGTCGTCAAAAGCACTTTCTGTAGAAAGAAAAGCTATTACAGAACAGACCATAGAGGAACGCCTCACTAATGTTAGAAAACGACTTAGGCAAGAAGTGATTAAGACATTCAGGGAAGCAGAATCTAATACTTCTCCATGCGATAATCAAGAACTTGCAAAATGTGATTTAGAGATTGAAAAAAACATATTAGCCTGGGGAGATTGGCTAAATTGGAGTGATTGGCCGAATTGGAACAACTGGGCTAATTGGCCCAATTGGGGAAATTACTGGAGTAATTGGGGGAATTTTTAGGGTGTGATTGTTTAGTGATCGAATCAGTTACTAAATAATTTTTATTAATTCTAGAGTTAAGAGAATTTATTTAAATATAAATGTTTAAAAATATAAAAAATATTATTGACAGTTTTTTCTTTAATAAAGTTCAATTTGGGCCTTTAAGATTACTCGTCATACAACCAACAACTTTCTGTAATTTAGATTGTAGCTATTGCTACTTACCTGATCGCAAAGCGAAGTATAAGTTATCGTTAGATTTACTTGAACCTATTTTTCAAAAGCTTTTTTCCAGCCAATTAGTTGATAAAGGCTTTACCGTAGTATGGCATGCAGGAGAGCCACTAACAGTTCCAATTTCTTTTTATAGATTAGCCTGCAATAAAATTGAACAATTAAACCAAGAAATCAATTCCAAACCTTATGATATATACCATTCCGTTCAAACTAATGGAACGCTAATTACACAAGCATGGTGCGAGTTTTTCAAAGAATATAAGATTAGAGTTGGCGTGAGTCTAGATGGGCCTGCTTTTATCCATGATGCATATCGCAAAACCAGGACAGGAATCGGAACTCATACTGGTACTATGCGAGGAATATCTTTATTGCAGAAGAATAAGATTGATTTCAGTATTATTGCTGTTCTTACTGATAAATCCCTAGACTATCCTGATGAAATTTTTAACTTTTTTAGGGAACATAGAATTAGAAACGTAGGTTTTAATGTAGAAGAAATAGAGGGGAGAAATCGTTGCTCTTCTTTGCAAAAACTAGAGGTAGAAGAACGTTATCGTAATTTCATGGAAAGACTTTACGAACTGGTAAAAGAAACTGAGGGAGATTTAAGAGTTCGAGAATTTGATGATACTAAGAGGTTGATTTGCAGTGAAGGAAAAAAAAATCAAGGACAGGGAACGCCTTTCTCGATGATTAACATAGCCTATAATGGTGATTTTTCAACCTTTTCTCCAGAACTTTTGTCTTATGGAGATTTTATTATAGGTAATGTATTACATGATGACTTTGAATCTGTTGCTAAAAATGATAAATTCCAGCGAATTAACCAAGACATTCAAACTGGGGTAAAATTGTGCCATGAGACTTGTCCATACTTCTCTGTATGTGGCGGTGGGGCTCCTTCTAACAAGTATTTTGAAAATGGTTCTTTTCGTACGACTGAAACTCTCTACTGCAAATATACGATAAAGACTATAACAGATATTGTTTTAGAGGATATTGAGATAGACCTAGGATTGCGTCAATAAATTTTCTCTTTTTTCTCCATCTTGTTACAGTATCTTTTTACTGTCTTATAGACTTCAACTGTATCATTAACTGTTTGAGCATCTTCGTAATTACCAAATAAATTATTCAAATGCTTTTTGGCTATAGCATAATATTCAGTTATTTTAACGTCTTTATTATTATCAAATAAATCATCCAAATAAGTTTTTTCCTCGATCTCAGCACATCCTTGCTCTAAAAGGTTTTTCAAAAACTTATCATGACTCTCAATTTGCCATAAAATTACTGTGTCTGTCTCTGTATCTGCATCTGCGTCTGCATCTATATCTGAAAGACTTACTAGTTGTGAACCGCCTGAACCATCAGCAATAAACTTAATCCGTTCAACTGGCAATGAATGACCAGTCAATTCAGAAAGTAATCTCCCCTTAGTATCCCAGATACGAAGAATCTTGTCTCTTGAACTAGTTATCAAGAGTTTTCCATCTTCACTGAAGCGAATATCTCGAACCCAATCCTTATGTCCTTTTAATGTGGCAATGTAGCTCCCATCATTAAGATTCCAAAGTTTTCCAGTCTTGTCTTGTGAGACGGTTGCCAGTAGATCTGCTTCCGGACTAAAACTAACTCCAAATAGAACATTTCGATGGTCAAAAACAGGTTCTTTCTTTTTATTCTGTTGTTCAAATACTTTCTTTTGGCAAGTTTTTTTCTTACTATCCCATTTCCAAACTATAGCCGTTTTGTCTTCAGAGGCACTCGCTAACCATTCGTCATCTGGGCTAAATTTGACCCTCAAGACTTTATTTTTATGACCTTTACATGTGGCTAGTTTTGTTCCGTAAATATCCCATATATAGACATTGTAGTCTCCTGAAGCGGTAGCAATATACTTTTCATCATGACTAAAGCTAGCTTGATAAACGATTTTTTCATGTACTAGTTCCGTTATAGGTTCTTCTTGAATATTCCACAGGTAGACTTTTTTGTTTTCTTCGTCTTCTATCGTAGTGGCTATAAATTTGCCTTCAGGACTAAATTTACCTCTTATCCTCGGTAATTTTTCCTTGTTATTTTCAAGATTAACAGAGAATGACTGTTTTTTTCTGTTAGTATCTGGGACATATTTTCCGCTGCTCAATACATGTGCTGTTATATTAAATGTTATTTTGTTCTTGTTTTGTGGCTCTGAGACAAAGTCTAATATGTTTAAATATTTCTGTTCATTATTACCGAGATGGACATCAAGAATACTATCTATTTTAGTTTCAATGACAGGTTGAAGGCTATTAGATTTAAGCGTCCACAGCCTGGTTTTTCCATCTTCGGAAGTAGTTGTTAATAATGTTCCGTCATCATTAAAATCAATGTCATTGATGCTGTCTTGGTGACCTATAAATTCATCAATTAGATTGCCATCTTTGTTCCACAAGCGAATAGTAGTATCACTAGAATTACTGGTAGCAGTAGCTAGCTTCCCATCACGATTGAATTTGACAATAACTGTACCCTCATGGGCTGCAATTATTCTATGTTCGTTTTCTTTATCTTCGCGCTTCCAATCTTGATCTTCACGTTCCCAAAGAACTAAAGTGCCAGTCATCATTCCTACTGCAAGGCGCGTTCCATCGTGACTAAAGCTGACACTTTTAATCGCATCATCACTTGCTGATAATTGATTGTCAGCTGAAAATGGTTCTCTTAGGAGCTTACATTCTGACTCCCAATCCCACAGCCTGACCAATCCATCTGCTGAAACAGTCACTAACTCCTGTTTTGTTGGGTGGAAATTGACTCCTAATACTGCCTTGTAATCTTCTCCGAATTCTTCTGGTGGAGCTTGCGCCTGACATTCAGCCTTGATTTCACCTGTCAAATCTCTAATTCGAGTTACACCATCATCTGAGCTAGTAGCAATATACTCTTTGTTGGGGCTAAAATTAACATCATAAATAGTATCTTCATCAACTTGAAATCTGTCATCTTTAATATCTTTAATATCTTTAATATCTTTAATAATTATTTCATTGACTTTTTGCTCATTTTGATTACTTTTTTCATTATCTTCAGAAACTATAAATAATATTTTTTGTCCATCATCACTAAACTTGATTGACTTGACAATTTTTATATCACCTGGAGGCACTAAATCAAGTTCTATGTCCTTTCTCTCTGAAGTTTTTGAATCCCAGATATTGATTTCACCGTCACCCGAAACAGTAACAATTTTTCCTTCTGAAGTAAAGCTCACAGCTTTAAAAACCTGTTCCTTTTCGTCAGAGCCTTGATTATTGTTGTCGATAGGAAAAAGCTTTTCATGTTCTTGAATAGCATCTAAAGTTCGTTGAAGAGTCAATATTGGATTTACGACATGATAATATTGTTTATCTTTTTTTGCTTCTTTCTTCATGCCAATTTGATGAAGCTTATATCCCCACATCATTGACTTCAGAAAAGAATCTTCAAGAATACCTGAGTTCAATTGATCTAACACTTCATAGGAACCAAGTTCAGCTCTTTTAATATTCATACTTTTTTGAGTTAAGTATGCAGCAATACCTATGAATACCGCCAGGATGAATAAACCTATTGTTCCAAAAGAAAATATTTTGATTTTTAGTGTCGCCTGAGTAAATTCTTCTTTAACCTGAGTGAATTGTTCTTCGGCTTGGGTCAGTGCTTCTGTCTTCTGATTGAGTTCTTCTTTAACCTGAGTGAATTGTTCTTCGGCTTGGGTCACTGCTTCTGTCTTCTGAGTAAGTTCTTCTTCAACCTGAGTGAATTGTTCTTCGGCTTGGGTCAGTGCTTCTGTCTTCTGATTGAGTTCTTCTTCAACCTGAGTGAATTGTTCTTCGGCTTGGGTCAGTGCTTCTGTCTTCCGAGTAAGTTCTTCTTCAACCTGAGTGAATTGTTCTTCGGCTTGGGTTAGTGCTTCTGTCTTCCGAGTAAGTTCTTCTCTTACCTGAGTGAGTGCTCCTTGGAGCTTCCTGCGTTCTTTGATTTCTTTTTCAAGCTCTTCATTTAATTTTCTTGTTGCCTTTTCCTCGGCTTCTGCTATTTCTTTTTCTCTTAGAGCTTGATCACTCTTCTTTTTTTCTTCTTCCAGTTGGGCTACTAGCTTTTGATACTCTGTGGGTCTTTGTTTACTACGAATTAAACTGACTAGATAGTCATGTACGAGTTGATAGCGGTTGTCAGGAATTTGCGTCCACAGTAAAACCAAGCCTGATTTCACGAAAATCTTTAAAATCAGATTCAGCTTTTCTTCTTCCACTTCTTTTAAAGGTTTTAACTCTTTATCGATCTCTCTACGAGTTTTGAGAGGGCGTTTATAGTTTTCGTCAGTGAGTAAATATAATATCAGATCTGCTTCTTGTTTATTTTCTGCACCGCAATCATCGACAACTTCTTTAAGGTATTCTTGAACGAGAATTGACTTGGAACTCTTCTGATTAATTAAACCTGAGTCATTACTTCCTTCATTTTCTTCGTTTCGTAAATTATTATATTCGGTAAGAGTAGTGATCCCTTTTTCTTGTAGTTGATAACCTACGATCTGTAATTCGATCGGACGGATATATCCTGAGTCATTTGCTAAATCACTTACTAGTTGGGGAATCAATCTATTGTCCTTCAAAGAAAACTGGGACTGTTCTGTCAAAGTCTTAATGATATTTTGAGCAGCATCCTGATCAAAATCGGTGAGCGGTAAGCGATTACGAGAACTGAGGATATCTTTCCAGTTTGTAGTAGGTTTGATGAAAGGCTCCCATTTAAGCAAGTAATGCAAGTAATCCTCCCTTAAAGAGAGAACAACATACACTAAATCCATGTCCAAACAGTCATTTAAAAAATGCCAAAAACTCTGTTGTTCTTCTGGTTGAGGGCAGGTAAAGAAAAACTCCTCAAACTGGTCAAAAATTAGAACAGTTAGCCAATTCCAGTTTTTATTGTTATATAATTGCGCCTTAATTTCATCTATTGAATCAAGAGGGTTATTAACTCGTTCTAAACAGATTTTTAGTTCTTCGGCTGCTTTTGAATCTAGCGAGTCAGCATATTGTCTAAGGATTTCTTGCAGTGTCTTAACCTCTTCTTCTTTCTGGATCAGAGAATCAAGGCTTTCTAAGTAAATTTTCCATTCTTCTACTTCTTGTGATTCTGAATAGTTGGAGAAATGGTCTCGATGTTCCTTTAGAAGTTCTAGGTGTTCTTGAGTCAGGGGATGAGAATTAACAAGGCTTTGGTAGTAAGCTTTTAGTCCTTGTTGTGCTTCCTCATTCTCTATAGAATTGATTAGTTGTTGTAAGTGTTCTTGTAGCGTCTTAATATCTATGTTAGCTAAGTCTATTAGCTCAACAAGGTTTTTTAGGTCAGCTTCCCATGTCCATGGTAAATTTCTCGATTTAGAAAAACGTTCTGTATTTTTGCTAAGAATTTTTAGATGAGTATGAGTCAATATTTGTCCAATTTCTCTAACCCAATTATCGGAAAGGCGAATATAGAGAGGCAAAACATCACAGTCTTGAATATTTTTTTGTCTTAAACTAGGAATTAAACCAGCTTTGATAGTTGAACTCTTGCCAACCCCTGACGGACCATGAACCACGTTCAACTTGGTATCGTAACTATAAAAACTCGAAATCAGTTTATCGACATAGTTCTGTCGGCCAGATACAGCAATAGCAGCAGCCACCGTTTCTTGACCCTCTGGAATTGTTGGATTTTGAGGTTCTAGACTAGCTGCACCGATAAAGGCGCGGAACCCAAACTGGTTTTCCACTCTTTGTCTTTCTTGCTTGATTTCAAAAGCTTTGAGATATTGCTTTTGTTCGAAATAAAAGTCGCGCAACTTATTTAAAATCTCGATGTAGAGTTGCGGATTGTCTTGAGGGCTGCTAATGGTTTTCGCTTTCTCTAAATTGGTAATCGCCGGGAGTGTTTGATTAAGTTGCTTTCGAACTTCTGCCAACAGTAGAAGATACCATCCCTGAAGGGATTGCTGTTGTTCACCACCAGCTTGCTTGCAGATTTGCAATGCCTTATTAGCATGTTTCTCTGCTTGTTTAGCATGTTCCTCTGCTCGTCCAGAAAACTGCTCTAAAATTGGCAATGTCTGGTTAGCCAATTGCTGAGCTTGGGATAAAAACCAAAGATACCACTTTTGAGGCAATTGCCGTTGCTGGTGAGCTAGCTTTAAAAGATTTTCAATCAGTTTTTGAATTTCCTCCCCTTTTTTGAGAGCAACTTTTGCTTGAAATCCGTAATCTTGGGCTAGTTGAAGAGGACTGTTGGTACTTTCGTGAAGTTTTTCAGACTTCAGCGCAATTTCTTCTAAATCATCCCATTTTTCTAGCCTCAGCAATACCTCGCCCAGCTTACTGATAAATTTTGCCACTAGGTCTTCACGCTTAGCTTGCTCAAAAACATTAAGGCATCTTTGAAGATATCTCCTTTCCCCCCTCCAGCAGTATTTGTTCCTCTTCCGTTCTAGTTCTGCTAGGCGACGATAGCATAAGCTTAGACTATACAGGAGTATACCTTGAGGCTCTAATAAGTTAGTTTTCTTCCCCCAAATCTTTAGGCTTTTTCTGTAATTCTTAATCGCTTCCTTAATCTTGTCACTAATATAGTAGTCTCTCCCAATAGTAAAATAAAGGTTAGCTTCCAACTCAGGTTCTAACTCAATGCTTCGCTCTTGTAACTCCCTTTGAGCTAATTCTAATTCTCGACGGTAACGAAGCTTTGGCTCAAGATTTTTATGAGTAAAATAACTATCTACTTCTTGATTGATAATCTTATTAAACTCGACATTAGATTCTTCTTTAATTAACTCAATCAATTGTTCGTTGCTTAATTTAAAGGAGATGGGAATGCTCGTCCAGTTGTAAAAATCAGTAGCAACATTGGCTAATTTTTTTCTAACTTCATAACTCATCCACAACACCAAAGGAAAATGAAAATGCTCCTTAAATCTATCCCGTTCACCCTTGGCATTAGCTAATAAGCTTTCTAGATCGTGGACTTCTTCCAGCCCCAAAATCATCACCGCAGATGGCTGTTCTTCCCCCCATTCTTTCAATTGCTGTTTGATTGCCTTGAATAGGTTCTTCGTATCTGGAGGAAGTTCCAGTTTTTTGATCTCTACTGGACAGAGATCGCCCAAATCTGATAGGACATCTTGTCGTAATTTTTTGTAATTACAAATCACTGTAATCAGCGTAAAATCCTTACCACCAAATTTATTGATGGCTCTGCTCAAGCGGTTCAATTTATCTTCTTGGTGAGATGATTCAGTCATGATTGCACTATATTTGGGTTAGATTTAATCTTTTAAGATTGTTCTGAAGACGATTTTGTTTCCCTTAAAGACTGAAAAAAATCAGTTTCTCTCAAAATTGGATAAATATCGTGCCAGCTTTCCCCCTCCTTGTTTTGATACTCTAAGACCCAAAGATTTTGTACTAACCTTTGGTATTTTTCTTCTCCGCTAACCTTCTTATCTTGGGCTACTTGATAGAGCCAGTTCCAATCTTCCGGCTCAATTCCATTAAGTAGGTCCGCTTGATGTTCTCGAATTATTCTGTTCAAACAAGCTTTCGACAAAGGAGGATCTTCATCTGTTATACAGGCATGGAGTATCCTCAGTAAATTTCGCACGTGACCCCCACTCAAACGGCACATTTTACATAAAATTTCGTTTTTGCTTAAGGTGCTGGTTGTGCTTGAGGATTCAGTTTGCTCAAACACTTGGGAGACTAACTTTGGACTAAGCACTTCTTCTTTAGCAACTTGTGGGAATGCTCTTGCCATAACCATCTGCTGCAAAAGGTACATACCTTCGTCATCGTCAATTCTCTCTTTTGACTGTACTCGCACCATCGGTAAGTATTGGGGTCTTCCAAAGCTTTGTATTAAGTTGGTAAGTTCTGGAGAGTACCTCAATACTAAAGGAATCGTATAAACAACATGACAGTTTAGCTGCGCTAACCTATCACCCCGATCAATAAATAGATATTCTGGTTGAGTACGCTTTAAGCCTTCCTTGAACCGATTATCTATTCGATCCAAATTATCTACAATGACAACTAGCCCTTTTTGTTTCCTTTCATTTCTTAATAGGTCATTCGCTTTACCAAAAACATCCTTATTCAAAGCTTCCAAAATCCCTTCGGTTTGGGGACCTAATTTTTGTCTTAATCGAGTTCGCACATCTGGACTGTCCTTAGCTTGGCGAGTAATTTCAATTAGCCCTTCTAGGAAGGATACCTTGAATTCAAGGGATCTAATTGCTTCTGCGACACTATTAAATAGCTTGATAAAAAACGGCGGTTCGAGGTTAATATCAACTTTCTTTAAACTGTTAGCAACTTCACGAGTGATTGCCAATAAGATATCGATAATATCTACATCTGACGTCTGTAGATATTCAGTAGACTCAAAATAAACGACATGAAATCCTTCATCTTCTAGTTCTTTCCACAATCTCTGTAACTCTGTGGATTTTCCGCAGCCAATATGTCCTGTAAAAAGTTGGCAGCTTGGCTGATTGCTTTTTTCATTACTCTCGATAATCCGTTTTAACCTCCGAATAATTGAACTACCTCTGACTGGAGTAAAATCGATATAGTATTGGTAATCGTTACCTCCTCGATTTGCCAGATTCAAAGTTTGAGTCGGATTGCAGGCAACAAAAAAGCGTTCAGGGTCTAACTTCGGAGTTTCGTTCATGGCAAACTTCTGGAAAGTAGAGACATTTTTCCTTATCATATTTATAGTTAGTCAACTTGACAAGTTTGCTCTTTATTCCCATCTCCCTAATCTAGTAACCTGTTTTGATCGTGGCTTAACTACTGCTTAACATTTGCAACTTATATAAACTGGCATAAAGTCCATCTATTGCTAATAATTGATCGTGATTTCCCGATTCAATCAATTCTCCTCGTTTCAGAACAAATATCCTATCAACATTACGAATAGTAGAAAGACGGTGGGCAATAATTATCGCAGTGCGATCGCGTAATAAATGGTCTAAAGCATCTTGTATTAAAGCTTCTGTCTTCACATCTAAACTAGCAGTAGCTTCATCTAATACTAAGATATGGGGATTGCGAATCGCTACCCGCGCAAAGGCGAGTAACTGTTTTTGCCCTCCAGAAAGGTTAGTTCCTCGTTCTCGAAGTTCGGTATGATAGCCATCAGGCAAGTCTTCAATAAAGCGATCTATATTCGTTAGTCTGGCTGCTTGCTTAACTGCGGACAAATCATAATTATCTCCTAGCGTAATATTGCGCTGCACATCTCCCGCAAACAGAAAACTTTCTTGTAAAATCACCCCAACATGGCGACGTAATTCTGCTTGGGAAATATCTCTAACATCAACGCCATCAACTAAAATTCTGCCTTTACTGGGTTCGTAGAGACGACATAGCAAACGAATAATGGAACTTTTTCCGGCACCTGTGGGCCCGACTAGAGCGATCTTTTCTCCGGGTTTAATCGTAAAATCTAGACCTTTGAGGACATATTCGTCGCTTTTATAGCCAAACCAAACATTTTCAAATCTAATTTCACCTATTCTATCCTTAGCAGCGATTTCTTCTTGTAAAGATAAATTACCAACTGCATCTTTAATTTCAATGGGTTCACTCATTAATTCGGTGATCCGTTCAATCGCCGTAAATCCCGATTGAAACATGGTAAATTTATCGGCGAACTGACGCAAAGGATTAAATAACCGTTGGGAAAAGAGAATAAAAGCCGAGAGTTTGCCAAAAGTAATTGTGGTTTGCAACACAAATACTCCACCAATCCATAGCATACCTGCGATTGCAATTAAAGAGATCCATTCTAAGGTTGCCGAAACCGCCGAATCATAGAAGATGATCTTATCAACAGCTTTACGATAATGCTCATTTATCGAGCGATACATCTCGGAATTATATCTTTCTCTCCGAAATAGCTGAACAATATTAATTCCCGTAATATTCTCCTGTAACATCGAATTTAGCTTCGATAACTCTTCCCGAGAGCGATAATTAGCCCGACGATATTGGGCTTGAAAATAAATAATTAGCGCAGTAACCGGAACCAGCATCAAGAGCAGAATCGATGCTAAACGCCAGTCTTCTAGATACATAAAGACGATGAGCGCCAAGATAGACATTACATCGCTGACAACTCCAATGGCACCAGTGGCAAAGACATCCCCCAAAGCTTCCACATCACTAGTCAAGCGAGTCACCAATTTACCTACAGGAGTGCGATCGAAAAACCGCGAAGCTAAAGAAGTAACATGGGCAAATAAATCTTCTCTTACTGATGCAGTAATCTCTTGTCCTAGTTTTTGGACTAGATAGCCTTGTGCGGAAGCAAACATCAATTTGATGGCAACTGTTGCTAGTAAAATTCCGACTAAAACATTGATACCCTCGGTCAGAGTTTTTCCCTGAAGAAATGACCAAGTTGGCTCTTGCTTGAGTAAAGATACTGCCTGTCCAATAATTAGCGGTTGAACTGCACCTGCGATCGCCAAAGGAAGCAGTAAAATTAAGCCAATGGTCAAGATTTTGCTATTACGCTGAAGATAAGGAATTAGTTTGAGAAATAATCGCCAATCGTTATCTTTTGTTTGGTTCGCGAGGAAAGGATTTTGGGTCATCAAATTATTTTAAATAAGTCAGATAGATACTAATAACTGCTTGGCAAATCTTTTTTATCTGAAATTTTAAGCGTAATTACTTAGATATAGATATATCAGTAATGGTATCAAAATCAGATATAATTTGACGAGCGACCCCAGCGAGGTTGTCTTGGAGGACATTCTCTCTCTTGGTGATACCAATTCACTTTAATTTTGCTAGTAATCAATTTATCTGAAATCTAAGTCTGTACTTGTCTAATGCATAGCGTCCATTTAGTGAATTGGTATGAGGGGCTGTCTTTCGAGGAAACCTCGAAAGCTTGTACGCCCCGTGCCCGTCTCTTGGTCAGCATTCCCAAGCCAGTCCGTTGCGGGGGTTTCCAAGGGGCTGTCTTCTGCGGTGGAAGCCCGTCGAGGTTCCCTCGACATGGGAACGTCCACCGTTGGGGTCTCCCCAGAAGTTTATACGCCCCGCCCCGTTGTAGGAACTGGCGTTTGCCCAGAACACGGAGCTGGGCTTGTCCCCAGAACACGGAGCTGGGTAAACAGATCGGTGCTCTGGATAAACGTCTTACGCCGCCCTAAAGGATACCGCTCCGCATAACGCGGGGTCTGACCGCTTCCTTGGGCGAGACCCTTCGGGTAGAGCTTTGCAAGTAAAAATCTCGGGGCGCATTCCCAACGCCCCGATTGGGAATGCGCGAGCTTGAATGACGATTTGGCAGTTCTTCCAGGGAATCTCCTGCATAAACAAGTTAAAAACATCAGTGATCGAGTTGTAAATCTATGAAAACGATAAAAAACATCATTACCAATAGCCATAAGAAAATACTGTATAGCTGGATAGGAACAGTATCTCTGATTGTCTTTGTTGTCAGTAGCGTCTTTATGGGATGGCAACCACAAGCGATCGCTTTTTTAGCCCAAGGAAATGCGATTACTGATCCCAATTCGATTCTGCGTTACTCTCTGCCCATTGATAATGACAATATTCGCAAACTACAAGCAGATCTTGAAGATCTATCAGAACAATTGCGTAGTAAACGCTGGAGCACGATCAGTCGCGATCTCAAAAATGCCACCTTTATTCTCAGCTATCGTCGCAGTGAGATTCTCGATAGTATCCCCGAAGCTTTACATCCTAGAAGTGAAGAGCTAATGGACAAAATTGCTGAGGGAGTTGAAGAAATCCAAGAGTTTGCCAAGGCTCAAGATCGAGAGCCTATTTATCTCAAAAGAAAAGAAATATTAGGATATGTAACCGAGCTAGAAGAATCCATGGTTAAAGGATTTCCCTATGAAGTTCCTGAAGAATATGCCGACTTACCACAACTTCTTGGTCGTGCGGTAGTCGAATTAGAAACCACCCAAGGAAATATAGATATTGTAGTTGATGGTTTTAGTGCGCCTGTTAACGGTGGTAATTTTGTTGACTTGGTGCAAAGGGGTTTTTACGATGGCTTAAGTTTTGACAAAGCTGAAGTTAACTACTTGCAAGCTGGAGATCCTCCTGGCTCTGATGCGGGTTTTGTTGATCCTAATACGGGAGAATATCGTGCTATTCCTCTGGAAGTTTTAGTTGCAGAAGATGACAAACCTACTTATGAATATACTCTAGAAGAGCTTGGCCGTTATTTAGATGCCCCCATAATTCCTTTTAATGCTTATGGTGCAGTAGCTTTAGCTCATCCTAATGGCAATCCTAATGGTGGATCTTCACAATTTTTCTTCTTTAAATTCGATACCGAATTAACCCCTCCTGGTTTTAACTTGATGGACGGACGTTACTCAGTGTTTGGTTACACCGTCAACGGCAAAGAAGTAATAGAAGAACTAACCACTAAGGATAAAATCATTTCCGCTAGGGTAATTGATGGTCTCGAAAATTTAGTTCAACCAGATCACTCATCAGTTAACAGTTAGTTATCAGTCATCAGTAGGTGAAGGCAGAAGGGCAGAATAGGGCAACTAATCTCCGAGCAAGAAGATTAGCAACTTAGAACTAGAACATTAGTTTAGTAAGCCTGGTGTGGATTAGCTTCGTTGAGATTTAATTTCTTAAGCTCTTAGCTTTTCTAAGATTTTGTCTTCCATTTAATTCACACCAGACGTACTTTTCTCCTAAATTGGTTATTTTTTGAGTTCGCTAGTTCTGATGGGCTATTTTTTTAGTTGGCGATGAAAATATATACTCAGACGATCACCGATGTATGGCACAGCCATGAAAAATGCTCCTAGTACAACCAACTTAATCAGTAAAGGGCTAAACAGAAAACTCACAAGGAAAATTGGAGCAGTTATTAACCTAATAGCTAGAGAGTGTACATCGTCTCCAGCTTGAAAACTATAATAGGTAATTAAAACAGTAGTTAAAAGTCCAACACAAGATAAAATAACACTCATAATTATAACTTCGGCAATTGGCGTTGACTTTAAGGCAAATATGTAGTTGCCAAAATACTATAAAAAATAAGCTCAGAGAACATCAGTGTTTATACACAAGTGTTTTTAAACTATAGAAAAGCTTTATGCTCTATTTTGTAGCGTGATGGGTTATAGCCTGCCAATTGTGAAGATGAAACTAGTAAAAGATATTGGGGAACAAGGTTTACTAAAGAAGTTACAAGCTTTTTGTCCGACCGATATCATTGGGGATGATGGAGCAATTTTACAGCTAAATCATGATCGCAAGTTAGTGGTAACTACCGATGTCTTAGTCGATCAAGTTCATTTCAGCGATCGCACAACGTCAGCTTTTGATGTGGGTTGGCGTGGCGCAGCAGCAAATTTATCGGATTTAGCCGCCATGGGCGCAACTCCTTTAGGGATTACTGTAGGATTATCTCTTCCTGGAGCAACTCCCGTCTCTTGGGTAGAAGAATTGTATCGCGGGTTAGATAGTTGTTTAAGTAAATATCAAACTGCAATTGTTGGAGGTGATGTTACTCGCTCAGAAGTGATTACTGTTGCCATCACCGCCTTGGGAGAAGTCTCTCCTGGTAAGGAGATTCGCCGTCATACCGCGCAAGTCGGAGACGCGATCGCAATTACCGGGTATCATGGTTTATCTAGAGCCGGTTTAGAATTACTCCTCCACCCCGAATTAGCTCAAGATTTAACCCCCGCAGAACGGGAAATTCTGATTAAAGCTCATCAACAACCCCAACCCCGACTGGATGTTTTGCCCTTGTTACATGACCTGGAAGAGAATATTAGGGTTGCGGGGATGGATAGTAGCGATGGTTTAGGAGACGCGATCGCGCAAATTTGTCATCAGAGTAAAGTAGGCGCAATTATAGATGGTAATTCTCTACCGATTCATTCTTGTTTAACTAAGTTAGTTGTCCACTCTCAAGCAGAAGAATGGATTTTCTATGGCGGAGAAGATTTCGAATTAGTTCTTTGTTTACCTGAACATATTGCCCTACCTTTAGTAGAAAAATTGGAAAATGGGGCAGCTATTATCGGTAAAATTACTTCAGACCCCGAAATTGTGGTTAATAATCTTCAAAATGCAAATTTACAGTCTTTATCTGTTTTAAAAGCAGGATTTCAACATTTTGCTTGACTTTACTTTTTCTGCTCCCTTAATTGATTGAGCAGACATAAAAAACGCCCTTTAAAAATTTAAAGAGCGTTATCTATATTTAATTACTTGATTACCAAATAATTCGGTAATTTTGGTTATTTAACCGTTAATAGCAGGAGCAGTCAGAGCCACAGGAACCGACTCCCCAGCAGCCAAATCTAAGGGGAAGTTATGAGCGTTACGCTCGTGCATTACTTCAAACCCTAAGTTAGCGCGGTTTAAAACATCAGCCCAAGTACCAACTACACGACCTTGAGAGTCTAAGATGGACTGGTTAAAGTTAAATCCATTAAGGTTAAACGCCATAGTAGAAACACCCATAGCTGTAAACCAAATACCAACTACAGGCCAAGCACCTAAGAAGAAGTGTAAGGAACGAGAATTGTTAAAAGATGCGTATTGGAAGATTAGACGTCCAAAATATCCGTGAGCAGCCACAATATTGTAAGTCTCTTCTTCTTGACCAAATTTGTAACCATAGTTAAGAGATTCAGTTTCAGTAGTTTCCCGAACTAAGGAAGAAGTTACTAGAGAACCATGCATAGCAGAGAATAATGCGCCACCAAATACTCCAGCTACTCCCAACATGTGGAAGGGGTGCATCAGGATGTTGTGCTCAGCTTGGAAGACCAACATGAAGTTGAATGTTCCAGAGATTCCTAAAGGCATACCATCAGAGAAGGAACCCTGTCCTAGGGGGTAGATGAGGAATACTGCAGTAGCAGCAGATACAGGTGCACTATACGCTACACAAATCCAAGGACGCATTCCTAAGCGGAAAGAAAGTTCCCACTGACGACCCATCCAGCAGAAAATACCGATGAGGAAGTGGAATACTATTAACTGGTAAGGACCACCATTGTAGAGCCACTCATCAAGGGAAGCTGCTTCCCAAATGGGGTAAAAGTGCAGACCAATAGCATTGGAAGAAGGAATAATTGCACCAGAGATGATGTTATTGCCATAAATAAGAGAACCAGCTACAGGCTCACGAATACCATCGATATCTACTGGGGGAGCAGCGATGAAACCGATGATAAAACAGATAGTCGCAGTGAGCAAACAAGGAATCATTAACACGCCAAACCAACCAACATATATGCGGTTGTTAGTGCTAGTAACCCACTTACAAAAACGCTCCCAGGGACTATAACTTTGTCCTCTATCTAAGGTAGTTGTCATAGTTATTAGTTATTATTGCTGAGTTAATTTTGTTCTTTCAGTTGTTAAGACAAAAACAAATTGTTTTTTGCCTTACATGTAAGTATATTTACTTCTCTTCAAATTAAAACGCAATTTTTAGTTAATTTATTTGTATAAATTTTGCTATATTTATACTTATTTATATTTAAGTTAATTATATTAATTATTGTAAAGCAAATTTCTTGATTACATTAAGCAATTGTAACAATAATAAATCATAGCAAGAGATATCTAAGATAGCAAAATTCACTAAAAATTAAGCTTTTTTTTCCAAATAAACGACTTTTATCTTGATTTTTAGCAGTAATTTTTATAACTTATTTAAAGTTTCTTAGCCTTATATAAAAATGTACTTTTGTTAAGCGAGTAGTATTGGTTAATTAAAATTATTACAGAAAAATAGCGTTCACATTCAAAAGTTTAGTTACAAATATAGTTGTTTAACTCTAAACACAACTCGTCGAACTGAAGTTAAACGACCTAGTTTGTCTCACTTTGACTTAGATTAGCTTAAATTTGCATAACCAAAAGTGACATTAAACTGGCGACACCAAATAGCTAGCGAAGAATATTGACTAAGATCTACTTCCTCAGGAATTAAATAACGTTGGGTACCGCTAAAACTTTTTAAAGGTGCGATTTCAAGATAGTCACTCTCTCCAATACGAGAAGTAACAGATTTATCACGATGCAAAATCACTTTTAAATCTGGGCCATTGTCAGTAGAGAAAGATTGTTGACACTCCCCATGCCTAAAGGCGAGGGGATTCTTGGCTCAACGAGTCTCCGTTAGACGGCAGGCTTGCGCCAACTGCCCAAGAGGGAGTCTCTCCCCAAGCGTAGATTCCTGTATGCCCTACAGTATTTAATCCTCTTCGCAG
>JASJDR010000122.1 GCA_030065615.1 Xenococcus sp. MO_188.B8
ATGAAAAGCAAATTTATCATCTTCTGTAATATGTTCTCAAAAAGCTAATAGCCAAGAGCCAAAAACCAAGAGCCTTATTAGTATTACTATTTAATTCATGTTTTAAATCAGCAACGCCCAATTTCTCGACCAGTTTGGCTTCTTGATTCAGTTCAGTTACTTATTAGGACGTCTTTCGAAAACAGGACAATAGCCTTCTGGAATGACTTTAAATTCGTAGAGAGGAGAATTCGGATTCCAGCAACGCTGAGCGCGATAGTGGACACAACTGTTACAACATTCAATATCCTCACTAACTAGGGGACTCTTATCAGAATTTAATAATTCTCGCTGGGGAATGCCCCGTAAAATTAGCTCATTTCCTTGCCAACGAGCCTCAATAATACCCGTCTCAGAAAATTTATTCCAACGAGGATCGTTATTGATGCTATCGGGAAAAACCATTGTGATATAAGAGCCAACTTCGTTCAATTCTCCTTCGTAATGGGCGGGAATTGGTTTAATGGGTTGCAAAAAGCGATCGCCTAAAGGAAATTCCACTAAATTACCACTAAGAGGTGCATGAACTTGATAGCGATTGTATAATTCTTCTAAACCTGCTAATTCAACTAAGTAAGTTAGGGGACCATGAACAAAGACAATATGTTGAGGTCGTAAATTATGAATTAGTTGCGTAGTGTTACGACCATCACTATGCTCTGCTAATAAATAGGTCTCGGTAGTGACATAGTCTAACTTTTGCACTTTATCTAGGAGCGCAGAATTTGGTGCCAAATCATCGTGAGGCTTTTCTGCGACTAAGATTAGCCAGTCCCCCCAGTCTGAGACTAAATACTCGAACAGAGGATTACGCTCGTCAACCATGACAATACAGGGGAGTTTACCGCCAGAAATTTCTTCGAGCTTGGTAAAAGGACTCATCCTCGGACAAATACGCTCATCCCAAAATAAAGATTGATGTTTGGCAAAATTTTGCACAGAAGCGGGTAGTTGACCTAATAAATCCAGGTAAATATTGCAAGTTTGAGCTACAGTAGGATCTACCCAGATATCAAGATCTTTGCCGGTAAACTGATGATGGGAGCGCAAAAGCTTAAGAATTTCTTGTCCCAAACCAATCGGCGCTACAGGTAACAGAATATTCTGTCCCGCAACTAAAGCTTGACCAATGCGTTCCATTAAATGCTTTTCTTGTTGGCGGCGGTGGGGATGACGCACCGTACCATAACTTCCTTCAATAATCAGCACATCGGGTTCTAACCCCCTCATTTCTTCAATAGATAGACCTTCTACCAATTGCAAGTTAGAGAGGGAAAAATCCCCTGTATAGAGGACTTTATAATCTCGTTTCTTGGTGTGATAGGTCAAAAGAAGAGCTGCTGCACCTGGTAAATGACCCGCAGGATATAATTCTAATTGTAGATTCTGGTTTAGTTTTTCTGGAGAGCGCCAAGAAAGCGCGGTTGGAGTAATTGATTCAGCGGCATAATTAGGCCAATAAAGAGGCAACAATTTCGCGGTAATTTCGCTTGTGTAGATGGGAACTTTGGGCAAGGCTTGATGAAGAGAAAGTAACCCCCGACAATGATCTTGATGGGCATGGGAACAAAAAACAAACTCCACCGGAATAGTATCTGGAGCAGCCAAAAAAGGAAAACTAGAGATACCACAGTCTAGGAGCATATTATGCTCCCCCATAGTTAATAGTAGACAGATTCCTTCGCGATCATGACCGGCACCATAGGGAAGACAAGACAAGCTCACCAAACTATTACGAGATTGCATAATTTGCCTGCCCATCAAATTTCCTCCAATCTAAGGCCGCTATGCGGAAGTATTAAATACTAAGTCTATTTCATAAAAGTTAAGCTTCAAAATAAAAAACTTTATATTTTACATATTAGATATTAAGCGTTAGTTGTTCAATCATTTCATTTACTAGGTAATCAGATTTTGTGTGGCGGCGCAAGACCTTCGAGTTCAACACTTCTTCCAAAAGTTGCTCATTGGGGAACCTCCACCGCGAAATTGGAATAAGGAAGGACTACGTTGCCGAGGAATCCTCCGTTGAGCAAGTGCTTCAAGAAAGCTGGGGCTTATTCTCGAATAAGCTTAGGCTATGCTGAGGTTCCCTCTCGGGGAGCGTTCACGAACTTGTTCAGCTCCGTGTTCTGGATTAAACCGCACCAAGAGAGGGAGATAATTAGTCCCCAAGTCCCTACGCATTTTTTCGCTCACCCCTGTTGGGGAAACCCCCAGCATTTCCTTTGGCGAAGATTACACTGTTTCACCAACGAAAGTGTCTCTTCTTGCGCCCCTGAGGATTTTTCAGCAGCTTAGTTTGAACTAATGAGCCGTGCCATTGCCATCGTAATTATCGGTATCATAAAAACCGTTTTTAGTTCCGAAGAAGAGGCAGGATATAGTAAAAATCCCTGTCAAAATAAGTATTACGAGCTTTACATCCATAATTGTTATCAGACCAAATATCTATTTCTATCATCTAAATGATAGTGTGATACATCTCATTAAATTCTGGAAAAAATCTATTTTTTCCAGAAATGCTAACTAGAGCGGTTGATACAGTGCTAGTTGATACAGTGCTAGTCAAGAATATAAGCAGACAACACAATTTCTTATAATTTCTTATTAGTAAAAAATGGTAGCATAATTATATAAACAGTAAATTAGCTCATCTCGACTTAATACCTATGACTACCGCACAGCGGCACTAATTGCTCAAATCTGGATAGCGGCCTTACTTCAAGAGTAAGATTACCTTCGAGATTAGTCATGATCTACCAAATTTCATTGCTTTCGAGATCGGTAACAGCTTCTTTGTTGATTTGATAATAACGAATTTAAGCCGCATGCCAAGATTTGTTAATTAATAAGGAACAGAGAAATTAGGCAATGTTAAATCAATTATTGGGTGGACACTATCGAGTTGTCCAAAATTTACAAGAAGGAGGATTAGCTAAAACCTATATTGCGGAAGACCATCACCGACCTGGTCATCCTAAATGTGCGGTCAAATTTCTCAAACCTGCTAGTAAAGAGTCTGACTTCTTGCCTACTGCTAGACGTCTTTTCAATCAAGAAGCGGAAATTTTGGAAAAGCTAGGTCAACATGACCAGATTCCTCGGCTATTGGCTTACTTTGAAGAAAACCAAGAGTTCTACCTAGTACAAGAATTCATCGAGGGTCATCCCCTCAGTCAAGAACTACCCCAAGGTCACTGTTGGCGCGAAAGGAAAGTCGTTCAGATGTTACAAGATATCTTGCTGACTTTGGAATTCGTTCATAGCTACGGAGTCATCCACCGTGATATTAAACCAAACAACTTGATCAGGCGACAGAGAGATGGTCGCTTGGTATTGATTGACTTTGGTGCGGTTAAGCAAGTAAGCACTCCTATAATGAATACTCCTTATCCTGTCTCTCAAAAGACGATTGCTATTGGTACCCAGGGATATATGCCAACAGAGCAGATACGAGGTAAACCACGCTTGAACAGTGATATTTATGCTCTAGGAATGATCGGTATCCAAGCTCTTACAGGAGTATATCCCATTTACTTGCAGGAAGATGAAGAAGGTGAGGTCATCTGGCAAGATCTGGCCAATGTTAGTGATGAACTAGCTGCCATTATCACTAGTATGGTACGCTACCATTTTAAAGACCGCTATCAATCTGTAACAGACGTAATACGAGAACTTCAACCACTAGTTAATCGCTACGATCTTATACTCCCAAACTTGGGTACACCAAGTTCTGAGATAGACCCTGAATCTGAGCTGCGGCGGCAGCAATTATCTTTAATCATTGATTCTGCGATTTCTGGATTTTCAGAAGTAGTGACCGAGGTAGTGTTACCGGAAACCAATCCAGAGTCAGCTTCTCAACCACCAATTTTCAAGGCAGAGCCTGAATCTGAGCGGCGGCAGCAGCATTCATCTTTAAGCACCGATCCTGGGACTCCTAGAAACCCCAAAGCAGTCACCGAGGCAGAGCTCCAGGAAACTAAGCCAGAGCCAGCTTCTCAACCACCAATTTTACATTTACAGCGAGACTCAGAGCTTGAGCTACAGAAAACAAAGGTAGTACTAGAGTTTGAACAAGTAAATTCCACAATAGTCCCTGATAAGGAAAAGCAGGGAAATTTAGTTTTTCCTCTAGTTTCTTTTGCCCCATTGAAAGATTTATGGTCTAGCTATGCTTCGATCTTTCAGTCTCCCAACAAATCTCGATTGATGATTGGGGGAGGGATTACCTTTATGATTATTGGTCTATTTACCGGTTATACTTACATAAACGATAAACAGTCTTACTTGCAAGCAGAGGTCACTTTAGAGCAAATCAAGGCGCTGAAGGCAACCGAAAAATATCAAGAATGCCTCAAACAAGCTCAAACATTTACCCAGGAATATTCATATTTTCAGGCTGAAGCATCAACTCTGCTACATCAGTGTTCCCAGGCTGAGGCCAAAGGAAAACTCGCTCAAGCGAAAAAGCAGGCAGAACAAAGCAGATTTAAAGATGCGATCGCCATAGTGAGTCAAATTCCTGAAGATACCGATGTTTATTCAGAAGCACAACAGCTTAGATCCCAGTGGTCGGAACAAATGTTCCAAATCGCCAGCAATCGATACCAGGAAGGGAATCTCCAAGAGGCAACAGCGATCGCGTTATCTGTTCCTGCTGACAGTCCTTGGGGTCAAAAGGTAGAGGCGACAATTCAGCAGTGGAATGAAGAGTGGCAGCAGAATCAGAATCATTTACAAACAGCTCAAAAAGGTCTGGAAGAGCGTCGCTGGCAGGATGCTATTAATGCGGCAGAGAAAGTCAGCAATACTACTTATTGGCAGCAGCAGAGCGCGCCAATTATTCAGAAGGCACGAGCAGAAATTGCGACGGCTAAAGCAACTGCTTCTAGAACAACCTCTCAGCCTCGCTCCCGGACAACTTCTTCTCGTTCGAGAATCTTCCCTCGCTCCCTGTCAAATTCTCTGCGTTCTAAGTCAGTCCCCCGCTCCCGGACAACTTCTCCTCGTTCTAAGTCAACTGATTGGATTTGTTTAAATAATCCTAATCCCAAATGCCGTTAGTAGCCCTACACCATAAATTTAACTATTGCAGCCGATCAATGGTGCGATATTGAATAGCTTCTGCTAGATGAGAAGTTTTTAAGTCCTTATCTCCTGCAAGATCGGCAATAGTACGGGATACTTTAAGAATTCGATCCATTGCCCTAGCAGACAAACCTAATTTACGGATTGCTCCTTCCAATAAATTGCGGCTCCCATCATCAAGTTGACAAAAATCCCGCAAATGATGCGATCGCATTTCCGCATTGCAACTAACTTGACTATCTTTAGCCAATCTTTCCCGAGCGCGCTCTCGGGCAGAGATCACTCTCTCTCTGACTGCTTGGGAGCTTTCGCCTGTCTTTCTGCCCGTCATTTCTTCAGCTTTGAGACGACTTACCACAACTTGTAAATCAATTCTATCCATCAAAGGTCCAGAAAGCCTAGCCCAATATTGTGCTCTTTGACGAGGAGAACAAGTACAAGCTTGAATCCCATCGCCGAAATAACCACAGGGACAAGGATTGGTACTGGCAACTAAGGTAAACTGAGCCGGAAATTCTACCGATTGACGAGTCCGAGAAATCGTTACTTGACCATCTTCTAGGGGTTGACGCAAATACTCTAAGACATTACGTTTGAATTCTGTTAGTTCATCTAAAAAGAGGACACCTTTGTGAGCTAAAGAAATCTCTCCCGGACGGGGAAAACTCCCACCACCGACCAGAGAAGGCCCCGATGCCGAATGATGAGGACTGCGAAAAGGTCGAGTCGTAATCAGTGAACCTTTATCCTTTAATAATCCTGCCACCGAATGAATTTGGGATACTTCTAAAGCTTCTGAGAAGTCAAGGCTAGGTAAAATTCCTGGTAATCTTTTGGCTAACATAGTTTTCCCGCTTCCTGGAGGCCCGACGAATACTAAGTTGTGGCCTCCGGCAGCCGCAATCTCTAACGCGCGTCTGGCATGGACTTGTCCTTTAACATCTTGGAGATCGAGATAATGATTCCCAGATTGAGCTAATTGTGCTCTAGTATCAACTTCCACAGGTTGATATTTTTCAGGACAATCTAAAAATCGCACCACCTCTGATAAATGCTGAAAACCATAGACAGAAAGTTCTTTTACGACTGCGGCTTCTTGAGCGTTATTTTTCGGGACAATCATTCCTGAAATTCCTAATCGAGATGCGGCTGCAGCAATGGGTAACACTCCAGCGACAGGTCGCAAACTTCCATCAAGGGATAACTCACCCAACAGTAAATAATCTCCTAATAAATAGGCATTGACCTGTTCTGATGCTGCTAAAATACCGATCGCGATGGGAAGATCGAAACTAGGGCCTTCTTTTCGTAAATCTGCAGGAGTTAGATTAACGACAATTTTTCTGACAGGAAAAGCAAATCCTGCATTTTTAATCGCTGCTTTAACTCTTTCCTTAGACTCTTGGATGGCTGCATCAGGCAAACCCACCACAACAGTTTTCGGTAGACCTCCTGAAACATCTACTTCGACTCCGACTTTAACTGCATCAATTCCGACAATCGCCGCACTCCAAATTCTGGCTAGCATGAATATTTTATTTAATGCTTTGATGCTAGTATAGGCTCTAGAACAGCAAGTATCTAACCGCAAATCTACTAATATTTTGGATGTGAATCATTTTAGGTGATTTTCAAGAAATCTCATATTTTGTAAAGTGGGCAAAATTAATTTACAAGCATTTGTTAAGTTGAAACTGAGATTTGTTCACCTACTGTTACTGTAAATATTATTTTATAACCTCTTATAACAAAAGAAAAGTAATACTTGTTTATTAATCCCACATAATTAGACTCGTCTTTTTAGTAAGTAAAACGCGATCTGGATTTTCAAGAATCTTTGGTTGAGCATGTGGGACAGAGCGCAAGTTAGCAGATAGTGTAGATGCATCAAATACAGGAGAAAAACTAGATTATGAGGTGAAGCGTATTTATTATTTTGTTGCTTTAAATCTGAGGCGAATATAGTCAGCAATCCAACCATCTTTTTCGGCAAAAATTATCGGTTGTAACCTTTTTTCTACTTCATTAATAAAAATTTCCTGTTCCTCAGATTTCAAATTACTAGTAATGCCCTTAGCAAAAACTTTTAACCAACCACGAATTCCAGTATTTAATGTTGTTGAGCGAGGAATTAATTCTAGATAATTAATCTCAAATCCTACTCTATCTAATACCTTGGCATATTCTGCAACTGAGGGAAAATACCAAGGATTTCTAAATTTTCCCCAGTGAGGAAAATCTTGAAATACTGCTGACATTACCGTAATAACTGAATTTATATTACCTTTTCCGCCTAATTCTCCGACAAAATGACCATTAGGCTTTAATGCTTGATAAACTCCCTGAACGACTTTATCCTTATCTAAGATCCAGTGCAAAGCAGCATTACTAAATACAGCATCAAATTCTTGGTCAAAATTCAAATTATCACCACTAATAACTTGCGCTTCTATACCCAGTTTTCTGGTAGCATCAATCATCTCTTCACTAGAGTCAATTCCCATAACATGACAGCCATAGTTTTGAATTTCTAGTGTTAATTTACCATCACCACATCCTAAATCGAGAATTCTGTCTCCTGGTTTGGGATCTAAAATCTCTAACGCAGAATTGCCTAATTTAGCAACGAAAGCTGCATTTATGCTATATTCTTTGGCATTCCAATTTTGGGAGTTCATTATTTTATGAAGTTTTGATAGGCAATCAGCATTAATAAATCATGAAATAGGATTACTATAGCAAATCAATAATGGCAAAAGTTAACTTACAGGGAATTACGCGCAAATTTGGCAATGTTACTGCCATTGACAATATTACGTTTGAAGTCCCAGATCATGAATTTTGGGTTTTGGTCGGTCCTTCTGGCTGTGGTAAATCTACTATTTTACGGGCGATCGCGGGATTGGAATCGATTACCAGTGGTGAATTATATATTGGCGATCGCTTAGTTAATGATCTCCCAGCGCGTCAAAGGGATATTGCCATGGTATTTCAAAATTATGCTCTCTATCCCCATATGAGCGTGGCAGAAAATTTAGCTTTTGGCTTGCGTATGCGGCAGGAAAAACCAGCAAATATTACCAGGAAAGTCCAAGAAGTTGCTCATTCTCTTAATATTGAACATTTACTCAAGCGGAAGCCTAAACAACTATCAGGAGGACAACAGCAACGAGTAGCCTTAGGCAGAGCGATCGCGCGTCAACCCCAGGTATTTTTGCTAGATGAACCGCTTTCTAACTTGGATGCTCAATTGAGAGAAGATACCAGAGCAGAATTAAAACAACTTCACGATCGCTTTAGAATTACTACGATTTATGTTACCCACGATCAGGTAGAAGCAATGACTTTAGCAGATCGGATTGTGGTGCTTGAAGATGGTGTGATCCAACAAATTGCTAGTCCTCAAGAAATTTATGCTCATCCTGCTAACCGCATGGTAGCGAGTTTTCTGGGGAGTCCACCCATGAATATTTTTCCTGTTACTTATAATGACAAGAATTTTGTCATCAATCAGCAATTAATTGCCGTTACTGATAGCATTCAACGACAATTACAACCTAATCGAGGAGAAAGTTTTGACCTGGGAATTCGTCCTGAAAATATTACTATTATTTCCCCTACAGAAATCGCAGAAAATATCGCGACTTTAACCTTAGAAATAGATTTAATTGAACCTTTAGGCAAAGAAATTTTAATCAGGGGAAATTTTCCCAATTCTCATATCTCTATTAACTTATTTGCCCCTGCTAATTGGCAAGGGAACAAAGGCGATCGCTTAACTATAAAATTAGATTTAACCCAATTATTTATCTTTGACTCTAATAGTAATAAAACTTTAATGGGCTAGACAATAAGAGAATCAGAATTAAAAGGAATGAGGATTAAAATGTACAACACTAATAGCATTCGGTGGAAATTTATAGCACTACGTAATTTGGTTAGGACATTGGTAAACGCCCAAGCCTATGATTAGTAAACTTTTGACTTCTCTTGGTGCGCGACGCGAAGCTAGTCCTTTAGGGCGTTCCTTGGCGGATTAAAAATCCGCTCTCTTGGTCAGCATTCCCTTGCGCCTTTCGGCGGCGCGGGGTCTGACCGCAGGGTCGCACCGCTTTTGACTTTTGACTTTTGACTACTGTGCGAATAAATCTGCTCCTGTCATGTTATTGGTTTTATTAGCAAAAGAATAATATTCAGGCTTTTCTTCGATAAAAACCTGAAGATCAAAAACCAGACCTTCACTATTATCAAAAATTCCTACGGGTAGGTAGTAATGGTTGTTTTCTTTCAATCTATAAAATAGATGGCTCCCACAATTTTTGCAGAATCCACGCTCTGCCCATTCAGAAGATTGATAAACTCCGATATTTTCTGCCCCAGAGAAGCTCAGCTCCCCTTCACACTCTACTACTAGCAAAGGTCCTCCACCCCACTTGCGACACATACTACAATGACAGGCTGCCACATGATTACTAATACTACTGCTGGATATACTCACCGCTCCGCATAGGCAGCTACCTGTTAGAACCTTGGCATTAGACATGATTTCTTCTCCTTGCATTAGACATCTTCACAAATAAATCTGCTCAAAACCTGGTAAAAAAATTTCAGGAAATCACTTAAACTCTTCTGCCATCGGTCTTGTTTGTAGGGTACTAATAATGGGTTCCAGATTTACGATGATGAACCGCTGTTACCCCCTCAGATTGCAATAACTTACCCTTTTCCGCCGTCGCATAGACTAGCCAATGATCGCCACATTCCATCCTGTTAGCAATGCGACATTCCAAATAAGCCAAAGCATCGGTCAAAATTGGACAACCATTCGCAGCTTCCTCTATTGCTACTCCCAGAAAACGATCCTCTCCGGGGGCAAAAGGTTTGAGAAACTGTTTCATCAAACCAATATGCTCACCTTGTTGCAGGATATTCAACACAAAACTGCTACCAGTATGTAACATAGATTCGATCGCCCGTTCTTTGGCAACCGCTACCGTAATACCTGGAGGATTAAAAGTGGCCTGAGAAACCCAAGAAGCCAGCATGGCGCCTTTAAGTTCTTCCTGTTTGCTGGTGACAACACAGAGAGAACCGATTATTCTTCCTAAGGCTTGTTCGGTACGGGCAACTTCAGAAGTTCCACTAGCAGCTTTTGGTTTACTAGCTCTTTGGGCTTTTTTCAGGAGCTGGGCGAAATCGGTTCCCGCTTCTTCACAGGTTTTAATAATCTTGTCAGTTGGTTTAAACTTGACGCGAATCGTTTTAAAACCAAAACTATAGCCAGCATTACGGAATTTAGTCTCTAAAATATCGATCGCCTCACCACTCCAACCATAGGAGCCAAATACTCCTGCTAGTTTGGTTTTATTGGTATTTGCTAAGACAATACCCAGAGCGGTTTGGATCTGAGTTGGGGCATGACCACCCAATGTAGGCGAACCCATGATAAATCCGCTGGCTTTTTCTACTGCGGTTTTAATCGTTTCCGGCTCCGCAAATTCAGCATTAATCGATTCGACAGCAACTCCTGCTTTGGTAATCCCTCTGGCGATCGCCTGAGCGATAGTTGCCGTGTTACCATAGGCGGAAGCATAAATTAACGCTACGGACGTTGCGCGAGCGCTCTGTTGTTTCAACCATTCCCGATAATGGGTGTTTAACTCTCTGAGGCCAAATTTAATTAAGCATCCGTGACCTACAGCATAGATTTTAGCTTTTTTATCTGCTATTTTTTCTAAAGCCGCCCCAATTTGACGAGCATGGGGAGCCATTAAACAATCAAAATAGTACCGCCGATCTTCAAGATCGTTAGTCCAACCCTCATCAAAAACGCGATCGCCACACACATGCATGCCAAAAAGTTTATCGGTATATAAAACCTCAGATTGGGGATCGTAGGTACAAAGTAAATCGGGATAACGGGGATTAGGAGTCAAGATAAACTCTAGCTGGCGATCTTGCCCGATATTGAGGGTATCTTCCCCCTTAATAACATGGATATTTAATTCGTGATCTTCGAGGATTTTCCGTAACGAGATCGCGCCAGGATTAGAACAAACTATAGTGAGATTGGGTGCTAAAGGTAATAACCTTTTTAGGGTAATCGCCCGATTAGGATTAATATGTCCTAAAATCAGATAGTCAATAGATTCAAGATCAATCCTTTTTTGGAGCGCGTTGATAAAGATATCAGAAAAAGACTCCCCAGGGATATCAATTAAGACAGTGCGATCGCTATCTATGAGATAGGAATTAGCTGTTGTTCCCTTTTGCAGGGAATATTCGATTTCAAATTTTAGTCTAGTCCAACTACGCGATCTAAATACACGGGTGTCGGATGTAATAGGAAAGACTTGAACATCTTTGGCTCTATCTGAGGACATAACAAATATTACTCGTAAAAGTTAGACTAAGCTTGCTTTGATCTAGTTTACCGTCTTGAGCGATCTGTAATGATATCAACCCAGTATTCACTCTCAAAAAGACAGTAAAAGTAATCATCTACTATGGGATTTAGCTTATCTTGAACGAGAAATATAAATCTCACCCCACAGGGGGAGAGTTGACTATTTATTACCGTGATACTTACTTACAGCTATGCTAATTCCCTAATCAAATCGCCATGACCGAACAGTCAGCTGAATGATAGGATCGCTGTATCTTTAGTTAGAGATTCCTACTATGAGTGTCCGTGTTTTAACAGTATTATTTATTTCCTGTCTTTTATGGTTGACTAGTTTTCTAATCACGCCCCAAGCTAGTGCTTTGACTTCCGTTGATTTATTTGATCTAGATTATGAACTTTGCACCGGAGATAATGCCCAAGGTGGTAGTGTGAGCAGTGGCAGTTTGAGTCCCACTAATTGCTTTTTTATTACTGGCAAAGCAAAAAATACGTCAGGAAAACCGGTTGTTGATGCTGACGTATACGGAAGAATCTACGATGCCAATAACAATCCCGTCATGGCAAATCGGAGTAGAGTTGGGGGGATTGTTTACGTACCTCCAGGTGTTAGTGATTTTAAAATCAGAATTAGTATTCCGACTACTCAACCAACACCTTTAAAACTTGAGCAATTTAAAGCTTCTGGATTTGCCGGAAAGGTACGCCCTTATTATTATGATGATTTCAAACCATAAAATTTAACTAAACAAAGGCAACTAAAGAACCCTGGATAAACTGTAAGGCTATGATCGCTAAAATTGCCGAAAAGTCTATCCCACCCAAGGGTGGGATGATAGACCGAAAAATATTTAAGTAAGGATCAGTAATGGGACTAAGAAAAGAGATAATATTACCTGCCCATTCAGCATTTTGAAACCAAGACAGTAAAATTCTCGCGATTAAAAGATAGCCATAGATCTCAAGGAATTTATAAAGGCTAACAACTATAAGAGCAACTGGGTCCATAAATCTAAGTTCTCCAAATTTTATCAGATATAAGTTTCTTTCTCCGATTATACTAACTCGATCACCTTCATAATATAAAGTAGCGTTATCCGATTATCTTTTTTTCTCTGACCTCGAATCAATTTGTCTAACCACAGTTAATGCAGAATAACTAACTCCGGCGGTACCTTCGCCAGGATGGGTAGAATCTCCTACTAGCCAGATATTTTTAATTGGAGTCCGATTGGCAAAGCCAAAAGGTCCAAATGTGGAGATTCGCTGGCCAATACCGCCTACTATACCTCGCTCCCGAGCTGTATATTTGGCAAAAGTGCGGGGAGTCGCTGTGTCTTGATGAATAATGGTGTCGGTCGTGAGATTAAAATAAGTTCCTAAGCGAGCGATCGCCTCTCGGGTATATTCTGCTTTAATCCGCTCGTAATCTTCTTTAGTACCTTGCCACCAGATCTTAGTATCGGTAAAAGAAGAAGCAATAATCGTGGCATTACCCTCGGTAGCGCGTCCATCTCCGGGTTTACTGACAGAAACGAATAAAGAGTTATTTTCTCCAATAATGCCTGCGTAATCATAGAGAAATTGGAGATGGGGGGGACAGTCGCGGGGAATCGCTGCTTGCTTGACTCCCAAATAAATGACAAACGCTCCTGATGCTTCTGGTAATTTGTCTACTCGCTGTTTATATCCTGAGAAAAGAGATTGGTTGTGAGGGGATGGGTTGAGTAACTGGACCAGATTTTGTACCGTCACGTTGGTAACTATTTCATCGGCACGTTCGACGCTAATTTTGCCTGTTTTTTGATTGCGCACTTTTACCGAGACTGCTTTTCCTTGTTGAGTCTCAATTGACTCGACACGATGACGCATCAATAGTTTACCGCCATATTTCTCTAAACCAGCTACCAGGCGATCGCTTAATACCTGCATACTACCTTGAAGGTGAAATAATCCTTGGGGTGCTTGAGAAACAGCTAAAGCTGTCGCTGCATAGAGCAAAGCGGTTTCGTCGGCACCTACCTGGGAATAAAGTTTAAGCTGCATATCAAGAAAAGTTTTCAGCCTCTGATCTTGAGCTAAACCATAAAGCTTTAAGGCATCTGTTACACTCATCAAAGTGAAAGGAACAGTCACTAAAGTATCTAATCTCACTGCAGAAACTAATTGCCAAAAATCCCAAAGATTACGGGGCGGTAATACAGGATCTCGACCCTGAAACTTCCAACTAGCAGTAAATAACTTATTTAATAATTGCCAAAAGGGCTCACTTCCAGGAAATTGTTTTTGTCTCTCCTCTTGCCATTGATTCGGATCTCGCCAGACATTAATCGGCTCAGTTTCTCCTGGCAAGAATACCGAACAGGCAGGATCGCAGTTAGTCGCAGCAGGGGGTTCAATTGCTAATTCTTGAAAAATTCGCTGGTGAATGCCTCCAGGCTCTAATCCTGCGACCTGGGTTGCACCGACATCAAAGGTAAAACCGCGACGCTTGAAAGTAGAAGCACAACCCCCTGGCAAGATCGCTTGATCGTAGATTGTGACATCATAACCTCGTTTTGCTAGTAAAGCACCTGCGGTTAATCCGCCAATTCCCGCACCAACTACAATTACACGAGATTTAGGATTTTGAGGTAAGGCATTCTTCATTGAGGTTTTATTGTTTACATTTTTTAACAATCACTTATTATTTTTTCATAATTTCTCCTCTAGGTAAATCAAATTGCCAAGCTTGTGATGGGAATTCGTGATCTTCAAAAGAGACTACACCTTCGTGTTAAGCGTGAACGCATACTAAGAGAAACGACGGACGGGGCGCATGAGTTCTGCATTAAGACGACGAAATCAGACCCTCGCCTTACTCTAACTTCGTGCAACTTACAATAATAAAAAAAGAGGATAGGATTGAAACGGTGTTTAGCCACGACAAGCGTGTTCCTTAGCCCAGAATAAAGAAGCTGGGCTTGTCCCCAGAACACGGAGCTGGGTAAACAGATCGGTGCTCTGGATAAACCAATTGCTGACATCACTTTGCACCTATTCGGGAGCAAGATTCTGCGGAATCCTTCCCGCGCTTGTTACCTAAAAATAATTCATAAAGAGGAGCCATTAAATGGGTAATTTTTTTACTTTAGTAATCTTATTTTTTCTTGGTTCAGGATTATTGAGTTCTGTCAAAATAGTTAAAGAGAAAGAAGAATATCTTGTCGAAAGTCTAGGGAGTTATAAAAAAACCCTAGAACCAGGCTTAAATTTTACTGTTCCTTTTATCGATAGAATTACTTACAAAGATACTATTCGCGAAAAAGTTCTGGATGTTCCTGCTCAATCTTGCATTACCCGCGATAACGTATCCATTGCCGTTGATGCTGTAGTTTACTGGCGGATCATGGATATGTACAAATCATACTATAAAGTAGAAAATCTTAGAGATGCGATGGTTAACCTAGTTCTGACGCAAATACGCGCTGAAATGGGAAAATTAGAACTAGATCAAACTTTTACTGCTCGTACAGAAATTAACGAAACCTTACTCCGAGAATTAGATGTTGCCACAGATCCTTGGGGGGTTAAAGTAACTAGAGTAGAACTTAGAGATATCATGCCTTCCAAAGCAGTTCAAGACTCGATGGAATTGCAAATGGCAGCGGAAAGACAAAAACGGGCAGCAATTCTGACTTCTGAGGGGGAAAGAGAATCTGCAATTAATTCGGCTCAAGGAAAGGCAGAATCAAGAATTTTAGAAGCTGAAGCGATGAAAAAAGCCGCAATTCTTAGAGCAGAAGCCGAAAAACAAGCCATTCTTCTCAAAGCTGAAGCGGAAAGAGAAGAACAAATCATGACTGCCCAAGGCACCGCAGAAGCCATAGATATTGTGGTCGAAAAACTCAAACAAGATCCCCAAGCAGAAGACGCTTTAAAATTCTTGTTGGCGCAACATTATCTGGAGATGGGTAAAGAAATTGGCAATAGCCAGAGTAGTAAAGTAATGTTCTTAGATCCTAGTAGTATGCTTTCGACGATCGAAGGAGTTAAATCAGTAATCAGTAAACATTGACGAGCGACCCCGCGTCGGCGAAAGACGCAAGGGAACGCGCGAGTTTAAACATTTATCAGAAGAAGAAGGAGGTACTTAGAGAAAAGTTACCTCTTACTTCTTACCTCTTACCTTTTACTTAAACAGCTGCTTCAGCTAAACGATACTGTTTCAAGGCTTCAACTTTATCTAGTCTTTCCCAAGGTAAATCTAAATCGGTTCTGCCAAAATGTCCGTATGCAGCAACATCTTGATAGAAACAACCACCTCTTTCTTTGGGTAAATTACGTAAATTAAGGGTTTGCAGAATCCCAGCAGGACGGAGTTCAAAATGTTTGAGCACAATTTCTAGTAATTTATCTTCATCAATTTTGGCAGTACCAAAAGTTTCTAAGAAAACACTAACAGGTTTAGCAACTCCGATAGCATAACTTACTTGTACCTCGCATTTATCTGCTAAACCAGCAGCTACAAGATTTTTAGCCACATAACGGCAAGCGTAGCAAGCACTACGGTCAACTTTTGTGGGATCTTTACCAGAAAAAGCGCCACCACCATGACGGGAATAACCACCATAGGTATCGACAATAATTTTTCTGCCTGTTAAACCAGAATCTCCTTGAGGTCCGCCGACGACAAATTTTCCTGTAGGATTAACTAGAAAACGAGTATTAGCATCGGGTTTGAGGTCAAGATCGTCAAAAATTGGCTTAACTACCTTTGTCCAGAGATCTTCTTTGATTTTCTGCTGTACATCATCGTTATCTGTGAGATCTCCAATAGTTGCTGTATGTTGAGTAGAGATCAGAATAGTGTCAATACCTACAGGTTTGCCATCTTCATAGATTACCGAAACTTGAGTTTTCCCGTCGGGGCGCAGATAGGATAATTCTCCTGATTTGCGAGCGGCAGTTAAACTGCGGGAAATTCGATGAGCCAAACTAATGGGCATGGGCATTAGTTCAGGGGTTTCATTACAGGCATAGCCAAACATCAATCCTTGATCACCTGCACCAATTTTGTCTAACTCATCATCGCTGAGTTCACTGCGTTGCTCTTGGGCAGAAGTTACTCCTTGGGAAATATCAGGAGATTGTTCGTCTAAAGCAATCAATACTGAACAACTATCAGCAGAGAAGCCATTTTCAGCGTGAGTGTAGCCAATTTCGGCTATTTTATTTCTTACTAATTTGACATAATTAACTTCTGCTTGGGATGTTATTTCTCCTGTCACCAAGACTAAACCTGTATTGACAACTACTTCAGCAGCAACTCGGCTTAGAGGATCTTGAGATAATAAAGCATCTAAAATAGTGTCAGAAATTTGGTCACAAATTTTGTCAGGATGACCTTCTGTAACCGATTCAGATGTAAACAAGTAACGACTAGACAATTTATTTAATCCTCTCTTTATAATAAGATCGACTGATCAACATCAATTTTGTCAGCACGGTGATTGGTCATAGTTGGGTATTATCCAACTGCCTCTCAACGTCAAAAGATTTTAAGACATATTAGCAATATATTTTAAGGGTTAAGCCTTAAAGTTATCTAAGTTCAATGTAAATCAGACCATAACAAAATGGCGACTTCAAGCTATCAAATAATGAGTTGATTTGTCCAAAATCTTAATATCATCTAAATGACTTATCGTTGCATCTGCTTGAGATAAATGTTCTGTATTGGGACTTTCCCAGGAAATACCAATAGTTCCTGCTGCACCTGCTTGTTGTGCCATGATGATATCTCCTACAGAATCTCCTACCATTAAAGTATTATGGGGTTCAACGCCAAGATTTTGACAAGCTTTGAGGTACAGTTTGGGGTCTGGTTTTTGTAAATTGCCATCAGCTCCGCTGGCACTAACGTGATCGCTGCCTACTAATACTTTAAAATAATCTTTAATTTGTTCTTGCTCGACAAACCTGTTGATCCCAGTCAGAGAATCGGCAGAAATAATCCCCAATTGGCATTTAGCTGTTATCAGCTTCTGTAAGAGGGGTAAAGTTCCCGGAAACATAGGGGTAGATTTTTTTGTCGGAGTAATATTTTTGCCAGCTTGTTCAAAAGCTCGATAAGCAATTTCTTTGGCTTGATACCACCCACAACCACTACTAGCAATCAAAGCTGCTGCCGCTAGTTCATTATCTTTTCTACTACCTACTGCCATTAGACCTTTGGGATCGATTTTACCCGCCTTGAAACCGAATGTTTTGGGTAAATAGTCCTCAATACCAAATTTATGAACAGATAGCAAACGAATTCTCTCAGTTACTAGCTGATGTAAATAAAGGCGAGAATCTTCTAAAGTCCCATCTTTATCAAAAAAAATTGCTTGAATATCACTAAATATTTTGTCTTTACAGATAAGTCTAGTCATATTGTTACTGAGATTACTTTAATAGAAGTTAGGTATGTAGCGATTAACTCTCGATATTTTTCGTATTTTATGACAATACTGACGCAAAAAACAATGTAAGAAAAAAATAATTTGTCAAGATGGCAAAGAAGAGGAAAGAATAATTTATTCTCCTTGTAAAACTTGAGAAAAAAGTTGAGGAAATTTTTGCTCGGCTTCTTGAAGGTTTACATGAATTGTCATGAGACAGAAGAACTATTAGAACTATTGTTTTATTATATGATCGCAGATATCGTCTCAGGTGTTGCGCGATCACTATTTAGTGCGATCGCTTGTCCTTATTCAAAGAGGCAAAGGAAAATGATTGAATCAGAATTGCTTCAGGAAAAATATCGTGTTCAAAAAAAATTAACTGAAGAATGTAAAACAGTTAGAGAATATTTAAAACACTCCCATCTTGCAGCTAAAGAAATTGCCAAATCACGTGGCTTTTCTCCGCGATATGTTGAATTATCGAATAATACTATTCAATTTAGGAAGTCGGATAAACAATAAGGATGCCAGTAATCAGTAGGTTTCTCGGAATCGTGATCGTAATGTATTGGAATGATCATTCCCCACCTCACTTTCATGCCAAGTACGGAGAATATGAAATAACGGTAAATATAGACAATGGAGTAGTCGAAGGTAGATTTCCGAAAAGAGCTTTGCGGCATGTACTAGAATGGTATGAACTTTATAAAGAAGAACTCATGGAGGATTGGGAACTATGTCGCAATCAGGAAATGCCTAGACCAATTGACCCCTTGGAGTAATTGCTATGTTTTTACATGTTACGGATGCACAATACTGTGAAGAATACAAGGTCGAAGTCACCTTTAACGACGGTCGAAAAGGAATAGTAGACTTCGAGAATTCTTTATCGGGCAAAGTATTTGAGCCTTTAAAAGATTTAAAACTTTTTTCTCAGCTAAAAGTCGATCCCGAACTAGACACAATAGTCTGGCCTAATGGAGTAGATTTTGCCCCTGAGTATATTTATTTCCTGGCATTTCGAGATATTCCAACTCTTCAAACTCAGTTCAGGGAATGGGGATATATCGCCGAACCAAACACCCAACTTAGTCGAGCATAATTTAGAAATCGCATATCTTGTCTAAGACATTGCGCGATCGCTAATTGGTAATTTTAAAGTTTGTTTTTTTATTTCTTTAATCGATATTCATAGTGTGACCACATTCTCAGAATTTCAACAGTTTTGGTTTCTTTAATAACACGATAAACTAATCGATGCTTGATATTAATACGGCGAGAATAACATCCTTGTAAATTTCCTACTAATTTTTCATAAAAAGGAGGAGAAAGAAAAGGATTTTTTCTAAGAATAGCAATCAGTTCTTTAACTTTGTTGATGCGTTTCTGTAATCTGATCAATTAGGTTATCAAGGTTGGGGGTTACTTCTGGTAATTAAAGTGAATCCATATTGATGGTTTTACGATAAATAGTCCATATTGATTATACAATAACTATTCAGCGATCGCTTATTTTATAGTGCGATCGCATTTATTAAATCAACTATGCTCCTGAAGAATCATACTATAATTGTGAATTTTAACTATCATGGAAAATCAACTTCTGAAAAGAATTACTCACAATCAAGATATTTGCCACGGAAAACCATGTATTCGAGGATTGAGATATCCTGTTGAATTTATCTTAGAACTTCTTAGCTCAGGAATGACAACGGAAGAAATTTTGGCTGATTACGATGATCTAGAACCAGAAGATATTCAGGCAGTTTTGCTTTTTGCTGCACGACTAAGTCAAATAAAAAGTATTCATAAAATTGCTTCATGAAGTTTTTAGTTGATGCTCAATTGCCCATTCGGTTAGCCAGATTTTTGCAAGCAAGTGGCTATGATACTTTACATACGAGAGATTTACCTCAACAAAATGCAACTTCAGATAGTCAAATTAATGATGTTTCTATTTAATGAGTTTTGTAAGTGAAAATTCCAAATAGAGATCGAGCAATTATTGAGCAAATCAAAATCACTGAATATTTATTGAATACTCAGCATAAACGTGGTGGCTCAAAAGCAAAAATATTGCTTCGGTTTGGATATTCTTTAGAAAATTGGCAACAGCTAGAATTAGATCTTCGTCAACTCGCGCGTTCCCTTGGCGAGGAAACCTCGCCGGGGTCGCTCGTCAGTTTCACCTCAATGCTGATGTTGATATAGTTAAAGAGACTGCATATGGGGTAAAGTATGAAGTAAGAGCCGCATTAATAACTCCGACTAGTAAGCAATTGTTTGTTAGAACCGTTTGGCAAATAGATAAAGGTACAGATTTACCTCGCTTAATTACCCTAATTCCTGATAAGTAATATTGGAGGCTAAAATGGATTTTCCCCTATATTCAGATGTTATCCTTTTACGTGATCTGACCGAAGAAGGTCTATACTCTGGAGATATTGGAACAGTGGTTGAGATTCATAATGTTAGTGGAATGGAAACAGGCTACAGTGTGGAGTTTTTCGATATGCTTGGTAACACTGTAGGAGTTGTGACATTGCCAATGAGTGATTTCCGTTTACCAACAAGTGCGGATAGACCAACCGTTAGACTTATGGCAAAGACTGCGTAATTTGAGATTCTTAAGTAGTGCGATCACCTGATCTATACTTTACTTTCTGTGATCGCTATTTATTGCGATCGCTTGTTCTGAACTAAGAAACCAAGAGAGAACTGAAGTTAAAGATATTCCAACTCCAGTTCCATTAGATTAGACCTACCCGAAAAGAAGCAACACTAGATAAGCCAATGGATAGAGGCTTTCTAATAAGTTTATTACATAGGCATCAGCTGAGATATCGATAGATATCATCGTTACTATTAACGCCAAAGACAGTGCCATCCGCAGCAACAGAAACCCACTTCAAGCCGCCAGCAATTTGTTGCCACGAATTCTCCCCTGTGTACTGATAGATATTATCGCTACTGTTAACACCCCAGATCTCTCCGGCTGAACCCACAGAAATTTGCTTAAGCTTACCCGCAATCTGACGCCACTGAT
>JASJDR010000123.1 GCA_030065615.1 Xenococcus sp. MO_188.B8
CGTGAGCCTGAACAATTGGGGCTGGTTTCACTATCGGCAGTTGCATTACTCTCTGCTCACAAGTAAAGATCTTAGAGTTTATTGAACCACACTGAATGTCTCATTCGGAAATGGCTTTAGCAAATCACAACAGTCGAGTAGTGATACGAATTCATCAATCACTCTTTAGCCCCCATCCCGGAGCTACGCAAGCGCGGGTCGCGTAGCGCCTCGCTTTGCGAGATCACGCAGTACCAGCCTTGGATGATCGCCGACGGCGATCAATGACAGTTAAAACTATAGCGAGTACCATGACCGCATTAAAGAGCTCTTCAGGAAACTGAAACCAAAGCCCTTGGAGGAACAGTTCCAACCCAACAAGAATCATAAAGATTGAGATGAAGATATTAATTGAAGAATATTTCTGAATAAACTGAGCGAGTTTTTCTAGAGAAAATAAACGTATAATTGCGGAGATTGCAAAAATAAAAATTATAGAAGAGAGGTCTGAAGCTCTTGCCGATATGACAATAATAGCGTCGATCGACAGGATAAGGTTAACAATTGCCATTTCCCCCATGATTTGCCAAAAACTCGCTTCAAGTGGCTGTAACTGGTCGGGCTGTTCCTGTTTTGTCAAAAACTCATGTAAGTCCCCAATGCTTTTATATAGCAGAAAAGCTCCTGCAATAAATAGTGAAATAGAGTCTGGAGTAAATTTAACCCCAACTAAGGTGAATAATACCTTATTTTCCCTCAATAAAGAGCCCAAGAAGCTAATCAAAGCAATTCTACCGATGAATTCAATCAACAGACCCCAGATAATCGCTTGTTTTTGTTTTTTAAACGATAAGTTTTTAATTCTTGAGGTCATGTAAACGGCATTATCAACATCGAGCAATGTCGATAATATTCCTTGTTTTAGTAAGATTAGGAGTTGAACCATTAGATTTAAAGGAGCTATGTTGTTCTATGAATTCAGTACCTTAAAAACCTAATATTATAGCGCTACGCGCAAGTCCTAAAGGATAACGCTGCGCATATCAAAAGTTTACTAATCATAGGCTGGGGCGTTTACTAATGTCCTAACCAAATTACGTAGCGCTATACATGTCCAAGAAATACAAATAAAAGTAGGGTCGGTAAAATTAACTTGCACCTACTTCATTGATGGGAAAATAACGGTTGCCTATCCTACAAATGTTATTAATTTTTTGCTGATACTAGTTTTTATTTAACTATCTTCTCTAATAGTAAACCTTGCCCATCTCGCAGTTCCAAGTCTTGAAATTCGCTCAATTTATTACTAAACTTGAGTCCGGGAGTTGCGATCGCGATACGCCATTGAGTCGAAGGTACTCCGCCGTAAAAGCGATGCGACCCCGGTCGGGCTTCCCGACCTAGGGAACGCGCATCAAGACAAGACGGAGCCTGCTCCGACTTCGTCAGATCCAATTCGAGCAAGTCTCCTATATTAATCTGGGCAGGTTTTCCTCCCATGTGAGAAATAATCGCAACTTTCTCAGGGAAGTTATTTGTTTTGTCATCAGGATTAGTTCGTAAACCGTAAAAAATAGTTGTTTGATCATTACTGAGGCGATCAAAATAATCTCGTTCAGTTAGGTTGTGTCTCAACCAGGGATGGGCATGGCGATAACGCCTAACGGACAGATTAAAATAAGTATGCCGAGGATCGAGTTTTGCTGCAAAGTGAGTTACTTTACACAGGTCGTGACAATCTTCCATATAGGCTTTAGCAAATTCTTTTAAAGTTTGTACTGTTACTCTTGGTGGATTATCTATTCTAGTGTTGAGAAATTTTTGACACCGATGAGCCAATGTTTCTAAATCATAATCATCTTCCATTGCCAGCACAGTATCTTGAAGCCAGGACAGCAACAAGCGAAGCTCTTGGAAGTCAGCAATTCCCAACTGCTTGATCCGAATAAATGCCCAAGCTTCCTTAAATAATTCTGGTTCAACTTGCCAATCAAGAAATCCTACTTCTTCGGCTACTACCTTTAGCCCGTAATAGTCATCTGTGTTACGGAAGAAACACCAGGGCGATCGCAATAAAAAGAAACCACCTGCTCACGAGCTCGAAAATCAATTGGCTCAATTGGGGTGTAAACTCCTAGATAGATATTTTTTGCAGTTTTAATCTGATGGTTATGGGCTGTATTGGGCCATAACCAAGAACTTTTCTCGTTTGACTCGACTTCTGGAACCCAAAAGACAATCTCAGTTAATCCATTGGAACGATAATGAGCTCCTAGACGAGTTGCTAGGATTTTAGCCTGTGCAAAAAGGTCATCAACAGGATACAAGAAAGCGGCAGCCCAGTCTAAAAAAGCTTGGGTCTCCTCTTCAACGAGCTTGATCGAGGGCCAATCCGTTCTTGATCTCATATCCAATTCCGCTGGTATAACTGGTAAGGCTTATGGGGAATCATCATAACATGTCAAGATTCCCTAATATAATTCAACGTAAAGAAATGTATTTGTCTGACCTTGCTGATTTAGAACATGAATTAAATATTAATACTAATATGGCTCTTAGGGTTTGGCTCTTGGCTATTAGCTTTTTGAGAACATAATTTTTAACTATCAAGCGATCGCCTATTAACCCATGCTGTTAACTCCAACCTCCAAACTAATTTCATCAATCAAAAATTCGGCGTTTACGAAGCTTCAAAGACGCGCTCGCCCAAATGTAGTTTTTCCGCCATCTCATAAGTTTGCCCTTGAGAACGTCTACTAGGAGCGTGAGCGGCTAAATAGCGTGTAGCAGCCACTAAAACGTGAATTCCTGCTTTGGTTTCACGCAGCCGAGCATACTGACGAAAAGCGGCTTCTATTTCCTGAATGGTGTGAAAACCTCGGTCTTCGCGCAACAGTAATTTTCCCAGCATTGCCAGCAATCGGTCGGGATTCCCGCCACTGTAAAGATAGCGAGCGACTAACTTACCTGCAGCATCAACCTGTTGCTGACGATCAAGTAGTTCTGGCAATTGTTCGAGTAACTCTTCTGGCTTAGCAACCACTGCTCCTGGTTCTGGGAGGCGAGCTGGAGGAACATTTAAGAAGCGATTTAGATAAACTGTCATTGCTCCATCAAAAACTCCCCTTAACAGCAATGGGGAGGGGACTCGCCGCAATCCTTCTTCGACAGCATGGGCAAAGGTCAAAGAATGATGTGCCGTATTCCAATCCCCCAACTCATTATTGGTGGAAAATTGGGCAATTCGTAAGGCAGCAGCATAGGTAACAGTACCGGCTAATTCTTCAAAAGCAGCACCATTTCGTAATGCTTCTAACAAAGAATTAGCGATCGCCTGCGGGTCTTCGCCTAACAAGACCGAAACTAGTCGTTCTCGATCGGTCCAACTGCCTCGTTTTTCCCGACCAATAGCGATCGCGGTTTCTAATTGGGAGCAAGCTGCCTCAACAATGGCAACTAAATCTATGGGATAACGCCAAGCATTAGACTCCTCTTTCCGTTCGGCACTGGCATAGCCTCGAACCAAACTAGTCAATACCGAAGCGGCATTTTGCCAACCTACTGTATCGAGGGCTTCGAGTGCCTTATTAGTAAAGTCAAGGGTATGTCCACCATCGAGATAGCGGTGATCGGTAGCAGCAGCAAACAGCATTTGCGCAATTTGCTGGCGCTCGCCCCCAAGTTCGATTGCCGAAACCAAACAGCGTTCGGCACCTCTCGAGTCGCGGACTTCAATAAACTGACGAAACCAGTTCTTTAGTAAAGATAGTTGATCTGCATCCTGCCCAGATAAAGGTAAAGGCTGCTGCTCGAATCGCGGTGGTTTACCCGCACATTCAGCAGCTACCGCCGCCAGACCATGATATAGGGCGCGGGGTCGGTCTTGTTCGTCGAGATAGGGCAGGAGATTCATCATACAGGTATGTATGGTTAAACCCGCACCCCAGCCGCGATCGCGATAACGTACACCAAAATCTAGCCCTACTTGAAAAACCTCTTTGGGATCTATTCTTTGAGCCAGCAAAGCGAGGACGGACTTAGCTATTATCAGAGAAATACTTTGTTCTAAACCGTCGATTAATCTCTGCTGCGCGTGAAGCTTGGCGTCGAGATGGTCGGTAAGATCGAGCCAGACTTCTCCAGAGCGAATTTCTACGGGAAACGAGCGGACGTCATCTGCCCAGGGATCAAACGTGCCTCCGCTTTTAAGGTCGAAACGAGCATGATGCCAATGGCAGGTCAGGATGCAGTTAGAAACTGAGCCCTGGTGTAGGGGAAAGCCCATATGTGGACAGCGATTATCGACAGCATAAATTTGATCGTTGTGCTGAAATAGAGCAATGGTCTGTTCTTGGGCCCGAACTACAAGATAACCTTTTGCTTCAAGATCGCTGGTGCGAGCTACGCGGACATAGTTATGAGTGGGAGCGTCCATGATTTTAATCTAATTAATATCGAGGTGAAAATGTTGCTCGGCTAGCTTGCCAGGTGTTTTATCGCTGCTTTTGATAGAAAGGGCAGACGAGATCATTGAAGAAAATTAAAGTAATTGTTGGTTTTTGACCGTCAAGATTGCTTATTCTGCTTTTTATCCAAAAAAATTTGGAAAATGCGATCACATAACCTTGCTTTATGCTATTCTTTTCTTAAGCGCTGAAGATGCTAGCTACTTTAATAATAACGAACGATATTTTTGTTGGCTGGCTCCTGGCTCTTGGTGACTTCAAGTATATTTTTTGCCGAAGTTTATTAAAATAGCGATCACAACTATTCAATTTTATCTTAAATTAATATTTTCCGGCCTTCCCTTCTTGGAGTGACTTAAATTCTCGACTGTTGTGATTTATAAAGCGCGATCGCTATGGTGAATAATTTGATTTTTGATCCTTAATAGGATCAAAGAATTTTGTCGAGTTAAAGAACTGCGTTTTGAAGATGGGAAAGTGTTTTGAATGACACGATCTCGAAGTGATTTGCTTTCAACCAATGCCTAATAGATAATCACCTCTAAGCTGTGACTTGGTTTTAAAAATTAGGTCAGGCAGCTCTGGGATGACAGTTCCCAGAGCTGCCTGACTTGTTAAATTCCTGAGCTCATTAAAAGTTAACCGCCATAGTGCCAGCCAGTAGATTCAAGTAAAAGCTGCTTGCCTTCACGATGAATCCCTGAACCAATAACTTCGCCGACGTATACAGTGTGATCTCCTTGATCAACTTTGCCAACTACTTTACATTCGATGTAGCCAAGGGAGTCTTTGATAATTGGACAGCCTGTTTCTGCTCCTTCGTAAAATTCAACTTTTTCCAACTTATCCCCGACTCGACGCTTTGGTTGAAAAAACTGCTGAGCGAGTTCTTTTTGTCCTTCTTCCAAAAAGCTAATGGTAAATACATTAGTTTTTTCGAGCATGGCATGGGAGCCAGAATCTTGCTTGACGCAGTTGACAACTAAAGGCGGCTTAAACGAAGATTGCATCACCCAACTGACAGTAAAACCATTCATTTCTTCTCCGTCCCTGACTCCACAAATGTATAAACCGTGGGGAATTTTACGTAGCATGGTTTTTTTAGCCTTTTCGTCTAACACTCTTAATTTTCTCCTATAGTTCGTGTTGTAAAGCTGTTGAAATTTTGCTTAAATATCTAATCCAAATTCATACTTAAACCGCGTCCGTGAAGTGAAAACTGGAGTTTTGAAACAAAGGAGTCAGGAGCCAGAAGAGGTGTGACCGAACCGCCGTCTTACGGCGGCAGACCCTTCGGGTAGAGCTCTGCAAGCGCAAGCGCAAGCGCACCTAAGGAGTTAGGCGTTTCAGGCTCAAAATATTGACATTTTTGAAAACTACGGGTTTCAAAGTAGATGCGGTTTATTGATGAATAACCTCATCATAATATCGTGCATTGCTTCAGATTTAGAAAAGCAAATTGAGATTTGTTGCCAAAATTTTTTAACAACAAAATCACTATAAAGAAATAGATCAAGGTTCTAAGTATTCACTCACTTCTTTAATCGTGACGCGCACCTACTTCGGGTTGATCTTGAGGGAAAATGAGCCTACTAACGCGATCGCTCATTTGTTTAACTAAATGATGAAATCGCTCGTAATAGAGTGCTCTAATTTTGTATTTTGTTGAGCATAATAGTTAACTGATTTAATCGCTCACTAATTTCTATATTTACTTCAAGTGCTTGTAAATCATCTGGAAGTTCTGATAGAAGTTGTGGATTCTCACTAAGCCACTCATTCATAACAACACCGTTCCAAACTGGCTTTAAATTTATAAATTCATCGCGCAAAGTATCAAGCTCTTGTATACAATACTGTTTTAAAGCAGCTGCTTCAAAAACGGCTTCTTTGAGATATACTTCAACAGCCATTATATCAGCTTCGACTTCACGAACTAATGATTGTACAGACTCTATTGAATCTATTGACCTTGGATTAGTTATTTCTTCCATTATTCTTTCTTGTTGGTTGGGAAAGTCAGTTATCTGGTCAACAACTGAATCAACCAATGGGTCAACAACTGAATCAACTAATGGTTCAACAACTGAATCAACCAATGGGTCAACAACTCCTTGGATTCCCAGAATTCTTTCTCTAATAGTAAGGTCATAAAGAAGACGCATACCATACTTAGCAAATCTTTTAAGAGTGCTAAATTCTGGTTTGTTTCCGCAATAATAATTGTCTAGTATTTCTATATCGGCGCCTAGCTTCTCAGTTATATCTTTACGTTTGTCACTATCTAAAGGACCACGTATCAAAGCTTCAACCATTGGACGAGCAAATCGCAAAAACAGAACCGTCAGACTATGGTTTAACTTTGCTATATAGTCATCAGCATCCTTAATTAGACGTAGCTTAACTTCTGGAGCATTCCACATTAACGAAGATATATGATCGACAAGTTGTAAAGCTTCCTTTCGAAGCTCTACTGCCAACTCATTAGAAATATCCAGCAGCAGTTTACTAATTTCAATATATATCTCATCTCGCCATTTAAAGTTAACTTCTGTTCCATCAAAATAAGTTACTGAATTCGCTTTAAAGATTAATTTTCTGTTTTCATCTACTCTTTCCCTAAATTTTTCAAACGATTGATTTACAAAGTCTAAATAACGACGGTAAAAATCCTCTGTGATACTTAAATTAACAGGATTATTATTAGTGGAGACAGTAGATTGCCGTATATTTGCACTATAATAGTCAGCTAAATCAGACAATATTTGTTTCCATTTATTTTCCCACCATTCAGAGAATTTAATCCGTTCTTGATCCTCTTCATAACGCTTCGCATTTTCGGGGTTATCCGAATATCGTCTACTAACAAATTCACGAATTTCTTTTGCACTAGTTAATATTTTTTTGACAGAAGTATCACAACGTTTCTGGAGTACTTCAACCCTTTCAGTATCTATGTAGTCGAATACTCTTTGCTTAATATCTTGAATTCCTACAATCTGATCGCACTTTTGCCTGTAATTATCTATGCCTGTGAGCAAAGTCAGTCTTTGCTTAACAACATCAGGGGTACCAACCTCTTTTAAGGTCTGCTCATTAGCTTTTTTTCTTAAGACTAGATAAGAGCCTGCACTCCCTGCTACAATTCGCTGTTGCGGCAAACCAGCACGATTGTGCCAGTCTCTAGTAGCCTCAGAAATGTGCTCTGCCATAGCTCCCTCGCTTGCTTGCATATCAATATGACTAAGAAAAACAAAAAGCTTATCTGAGACCTTGATATTATGATCACCCTGTTCAGTAAATCGAATGATTTGAAGTTCAGCATCACGGATATTACGAAAACGCTGAACAACAATTACAGCATCGCAATCTGAAAGCATTTCTCTAGATTCTTCTATGTGCTTTGCCAAGCCTGAATCAAGACCAGGTACATCATAGAAAACGATTCCTTGTGCTTCAGCTAGTTTGCTAGTGTATAACCTAACTTCGTGTACAGCGTGGGCAAATTTTTCGTCAGCAACATACTTTTGTAGCGGTTTTTTGATGTCTTCCAAACGAGTGAAAGGTATTTCTTTATCTCCTTCCTCTATTACTTGGAGAAGTGTTGGAGTACACCGTTCAATAGTGTTTAAATCTTCTCTCGCCTTTTCGTTATTTTGCGAAGCAAATTTTAATTCATTTTTTAGATCATTCAACTGTGCTTCCGACTTAGTCCGTACTTCAAGTTTTTGTTGGGCATCATTTTGTACTGAAAATATTTGAGTTGTTGTGAAAGTACATCGTCCTCCTTTAGCAGGAAGTAAGTCACAGTCCAGCCAAGCATTTATAAAAGTGCTCTTACCTGACTTTTCTAATCCAACAACAGCTATCCTAAATTCATTTTTTTCGAGACGTTCTAGCTGTCGCTTAATAGGAATAAACTCATCTTTTAGAATTCTTTTTTGCTCTTCAGAAATATCTGTTTGTGGCAAATCAGACAACTCTACAGCATGACGTTGTACATTTAAAACATCAGTTAATCGGGCTTTGTAATAAGCAGATGCTTCTTTCCAATCCATATTAATTCTCCTTTAAGAACGAGTAAAATATTCTAAATTATCGAAATTGTTTAATAAAGCGATTCTCTCAATGTCGATATCTACTTCTTGAGGAACTTTTTTGGAGAGGCTCCATTTAAGATCGACATTAATCATTTCTTTTCCGTTAGGAACAAGTAATTGAATATATAGCTCACTATCCTCAGGAAAATTTTTCCACTCATCATTCAAATTTAACTTTGAAATGTATTGGCCAATATTATTATTATCTTTAGCAAGAAAGTAAATTGACTCTTTGATTAATCGCTTTGTATCATCCGCTGACAATTTTTGGTTCTTAATTAAAATATTTTGAGATGATTCCGTAAGACGATTACATGGAATAACTAAACACAAAGAGGTAGATTGTTTTTTTCCTTCAGTTGGGTTCCCCTCTTTTGGTTTAAGTAATTTAAGAAGAAATGGCGATAGTCGCCATAGAATTATAATTACTACTGCGCTAAAAAAAAGTATCAAATATGTTGGTATTGTTATGTTTGTATCATTACATTCTATTGTTATATTGGTATCTGTGAATTTTATACAGAAATTATTATATAAATTATTACCTGTAGATGTATTGACCAAATTGGTAAGCATATTCGGTATGAAAGATTTTTTTTTGATGGTTATTGAATCTATAAATTTAAATTTCCTAATTAATTGACTAAATTGCAATTCTTTGAGTAATTGCCAATCATCATCAAAAGATGCAGAGGGTTTAATCGCAATTACATTGCATATTTCATCAACATTATCAGGATCAAGTTTTTTTAGAGTTGTATAAAGGACACCTTTCTTGCATTCTTTAATATCTCTTAATACTCGATCTGGGTTTTGATTGAATTCACTTTGAATTGCCACAGATATTTACTTACCATGTTTTATATACCTTAACTGTTTCAAAATTGATTATTTAATATTTGTCCATTCTGTTCCTAATTGATTTACTTTTTCCGAAATTAATTCTATCTCATCTTTTAGCGGTTCCCAGATCTCCATTTGCTCATCAAGATTTAACTTGATTTCGTTGTAAGCTTGATTGAGTCTACTTTGATAGCGATCAATAACCTCTTTCTGCAATTTTTTTATTCCATTATTAAAATTATCTAGTTGCTTTAGATACCAATCAGCTACTTGTTTGAATATTTCTATCTCAGCACGATCTTTCTGCAATTTCCAACCTTTAGCAAGGGACTCAATGGATGGAATGCTTGCATTATAAATAGAGCGCATTTCTATTTTGGTTTCATATATTTCTTTATTCCAAATCCATACAGTCCACCAAACTCTTTGTCTCCCAATTTTTTCATCTACTTCTTCTTCATAAGTATCTTCAAGAACAGGGAAACCTCCTTCAAATGAAAAGTTCGGTTTTCCTGTAAACTCAACTTTGACTAATTCCATCTGTGGGAAATTAAGGCTTAATTCAGGAACAATCTTTCCAATATCTGCTTCAAGAGATTCTAGATGGAAAGTTAACAGATATTCTAAAGCATCTCTAACTCTATACATTTCTCGATTAACTACTTGCTCAGCTATATCATCAATAACTAGTTTTAACACTTTAGCAAGTTCATTTAACTTACGATTAAGTGCTTCAAGTTCTGCTTTTTCCTCTTCAGTCTGTGCCTTTATTTCTTTATTAGCTTTTTGGGAATAATTTAGCTTGATTAAGTCCTTTACTATACCTTCTAATAAATAAACATAATTATAATTAGCATAATTTAACAGTTCACTATCTAGACAAACCTGATTGTTATCTAAAGAATCAAGAATATTGGTAGCGATTTTTTCCACTACTTCTGTTATTGATCTAGGCCAATCAGACAGAGGTTTTAAACGCTTAGCAATCGGCTCAAAATATGTTTCTTTTTCTAAACCATTAATTATTTTCTCTAATTTTGTCAGTGGGCTTTCAGTTGATTTATCATTTTCTTCTGGTTTGTCTATAGTTTTTAAGACTTCTTCAATACGATTAAATGGTGTTTTTAACTCATCTTCTTTCTTTAGGATATAGTCATCTAAATATTTTCTTATCTCTTGAATTCTTTTGCATTCAGATTCGTAATGTTCTTCTGAACTATTTATAATTGCATTAGTAGTTTGAGATGCCCATTCTAAAAACTTATAAGCACCGTTAGCTTGAAATCTTTTAAGGATTTGGGGAATGATAAGCTGAGGATATTTATCTTGAATATGCAGTTTTAAGTTGTGAAAAAAGTTCTCGGCATATGTTTGCGGCCAAACTTCCTCATAAACTCTTTTACGATCATGATCTTTCCATTTTTCTGGCTTTACACTAGGCAAATCATCCAACAAATCATCCGAAATAAAAAAATTAAATTGTTTTTTTAAGAGCTCCGAAGCCCTTGTTTTTGTTTCAGGAGCTCCATTTATCATTAATAATGATAGAATTGCAGGTAAACTACTAAGTTTAATAATCTTTATTGAATCTATTTCATCACTAAATTCTTCTAAGTTCTCTTTTAATTTTTGCCGAATTTCCTTCCCAGTATTATCAAAGAAATCTTGTTCACTTTGGCGCCAATTACGATCCTTACGAAATTCATCAATACGATTGAGGATAAAAAGCATTCTTGCGGGTGAACCACCCAACTCTTTTACTTGATTTACAACTTCTTGGAGTAAATTGTCAACTTTTTTTCTATCTGTTTCAGAGCTATTATAAGTGACTAAGCATAGTGCTTCTTTTGATTTTCTGATTAGTTTAGCATTACCTTCGTCTCCCACATGAGCTAGTCCTGGTAAATCCATGATTTTCACAATGGTACCGTCAGGTAAATCTAAAATTCCTGGTTCAGAAATTAGGCGAAATGGATAGTATATTGTTGATTGTGGGCAATTAATATCATTTTTACCTTCTTTTTTGCACTTTAAATAGCTTTTCATAACTGAATTAAGTCGAGAATAAATATCCTCATCACTAATATTAGTCCATCTACCACACTCCCATTCTGCTCCATTCGTCTCATCAATTTTAAGAGCCTTCTCCCTACTATACTCAATGATTACTACTCCAGCACTCATTTCTTGAACTGCAGTCGGAACAATCTCAGCACCACATAGTAGATTGATCAATGTACTTTTACCACTACTGGTTGTTCCAGTCGTTGCCAAAATTAATGTAGGATGATCTAAGCTATAGCAAAGTTCATCAACGGATTGAACCAGTCGTTGATCAAGAAAAGTGAATGTAAGTTCCGGATCAAGTTGCGATTCATAGGATGGGGGAAGTTCCCCATTAATCTTGCTACAGCATTCTCTCAGAGCTGTGGAAAGCTCTATTACTTCTTCTTTTATTGAGGCGAACAATGCTCTAATATTATTAGACATTTTAATAATCAACTTGGGTGACTAGTACTAAATTTGAGAGAAAATGCTAGTAAACTGACAATAGTATTGTAATGTCACAAGTCTCTCTAACTTTAAATGTTGATTTTTGCAAAGAAAAGATAACTTTACAAAAAGTCATAAAAATTATCGGGTAGTCCCTTGTATTTGGAAGCTAGTGTGGTTAACTTCACCAACAAAGTAATTCGATGTAGAGACGTAGCATTCTACAACTCTATGCGGGAATATTATAATGTTACGCAAATTGAAAATTATTTATTCAATGCCTTCAATTTTGTCTTCAACTTCTTGATACAATTCCCGCAATCTGTCGAGGTTTTCTTCACTAGTTTCCCAGTAACCACGACCATTAACTTCGAGTAATGTACCAACAATCTTACGAAAAGAATTGGGGTTCATATCCATCAAACGTTTGCACATTTCGGGGTCATCAATGAAGGTAGTATTGACATCTTCGTAAACCCAGTTATCTACAGCATCAGCAGTCGCACTCCAGCCCATAGTATTGACCAAACGCTTGGAGAGTTCACGAACCCCTTCGTAACCGTGACTCAACATACCTTCATACCATTTGGGGTTGAGTAATTTAGTCCGAGCATCTAAACGAACGGTTTCAGAGAGTGTACGAATTTGGGCGTTTGCTGTAGTGGTATCAGCGATAAAGGCGGTGGGTTTTTTGCCATCATCCCGTAAGCTAGCTACAATTTTGGTGGGATCAGAATCAAAGTAGTGGGATACGTCAGTCAAGCTAATTTCTGAAGAGTCTAAGTTTTGGAAAGTAACCTCAGCAGTTTTGAGGGATTTCTCAAATATTTGCCGATTCTCACTCATAATTCCTGGATTATCAGAATCAAAAGCAAAAGATTTACGGTTGAGGTACATATCCTGTAACTCTTTTTCTTCTTCCCAACTACTGTTTTCTACTGCCAGGTTGATGTTAGAAGAATAGGAACCAGAGGAGTTAGAGAAGATGCGGGTTGCTGCTTGACGCAGATTGATACCCATTTCCTCGGCTTGTTCGAGAGCGTGTTTGCGAACGAAGTTCATTTCTAAAGGTTCGTCGGCTTCTGCTGCCATTTTTACTGCTTGATCTAGCAGATTCATCTGGTTGATAAACAGGTCACGGAATACACCAGAACAGTTGACTACAACATCAATACGAGGACGACCTAATTCTTCTAAGGGAATTAATTCTAATTTATTAACTCTTCCTAAGGCATCAGGTACAGGACGCACACCTACCATCCACATGATTTGAGCCAGAGATTCACCATAGGTTTTGATGTTATCAGTTCCCCAGAGCACACAAGCAATAGTTTCAGGGTAATTGCCATCATTATCTTGCTTTTGTCTAGCAATTAGTCGGTCTACTACTACTTTGGCGCATTTAACAGCTGCTAAGGTCGGAATCGATTGAGGATCGAGGGCATGAATGTTTTTCCCTGTAGGTAAAACATTGGGATTGCGGATCGGATCTCCACCCGGGCCAGGCAAGACATATTCCCCTTCTAAGGCTTTGAGTAGTCCGCCTAGTTCTTGGTCAGCGCAAACTTGTTCCAAGCAGAATTCGAGATATTCAAACAGAGGTTTGAGTAGTTCTTTGTCTACATTGATGTAGCCCAAATCATGTAAAGCTGCCACCCAAGGTTCTTTTTTACCGATATTTAGGAAGTTGAGTTTGGAAACCATCGAAACTCTACCTTCGGCATCGATTTGCGCTCTAACTAAGGCTCCTACCGCAGCGCGGGTTGCTTGGGTAATATCTTGGAATAGTTGGACATCTGCGAGGACACCGCGATCATTATTGGCATAGATTTCATCGATATCTCTCTCGATACTTTGGGCAATGATCCGCGGCAAGGAGATAATTTCATCTTCTTCGCGATCTAAAGAGGCAATATTAACTAGAGTTGCAATAGCCTCTTCTGCTGTCGGCGGTTTCCCGATCACATGCAAGCCACAGGGTAATAAGCGAGATTCGATTTCCATCAGTTTTTTGTAAACCAAACCGATGATGGTGTCTCTTTCTTCGGTCGTTAATTCTTTGGCACTCTTTTCAGGAAAATCAATATCTTGATCGAGATTAACAATTCGCGCCTGATCCATTACGGTATCGACAATTTGAATTCCTCTGCCGCTATCTTTGAGACTTTGGTAAGAACCAATTAGTTCGCCTAATTCTTTTAATCCTTTGTACAATCCCGCATTTTCGGCTGGAGGAGTGAGGTAAGAAATCGTGGAAGCATAACCACGACGTTTGGCAATAGTTGCTTCGGAAGGATTGTTAGCCGCATAGTAATAGATATTGGGTATTGAACCAATGAGACTGTCGGGATAACATTCTCCAGACATCCCCATCTGTTTCCCTGGCATAAATTCTAACGAACCATGAGTCCCGAAGTGCAATACGGCATCAGCTTGCCATATTTGCTCTAAATAGGTGTAGTAAGCGGCAAACCCGTGATGGGGAGAAGCAGATTTCGAGAATAACAGTAACATGGGGTCACCTTCATAACCAAAAGTAGGTTGTACCCCAATAAAGACATTACCGAACTGTTTGCCATAGATTAAAAGATTTTGGCCATCACTGTTGAGATGTCCTGGCGGTGGTCCCCAATTTTCCTCTAACTTACTAGAGTAGGGAGTCAGACTTTCGTATTCTGCTACAGACATCCGATGGGCAATATTCAACTCAGGAGAAGCATATTGCGCTGTTGCGTCATGAATTACTAATTCCATCAACTCTTTAGCAGAATCAGGAAAATCCTGGACATCGTAACCATTACCCTTGAGTCCTTTCATAACTTCATAAATTGACCCAAAGACATCCAGGTAAGCGGCAGTTCCTACATTCCCTTTATCGGGAGGGAAACTAAAGACAGTAATGGCAATTTTCTTATCTAGTTTGGGCTTCTTGCGTAGATTACCCCATTTCATCGCCCTTTTTGCGATCGCTTCTATCCGATCCTGTAACGCGATCGCTCGACCTGTGTTACCATCGCGACCTGAAACAATAATCGGTTCAATCGCCCCGTCAAGTTCGGGAATAGCAATTTGTAATGCCACCTGTACAGGATGTAACCCAAGTTCACTTTCTTCCCATTCTTCAGTGGTTTGGAAGACAATGGGCAATGCCACCATGTAGGGACGGTTGAGGCGCTTGAGGGATTCAATCGCTTTAGGATGATCTTGTCTGGCAGGCCCGCCGACGAGGGCAAAACCAGTGAGCGAAACCACCACATCAACTAAGGGTTGTTTTTCTGTACCGTTAGTCACTTCCCAGAAATATTCTTCTACTGGTTTAGAGAAATCTAACCCACCAGCGAACACAGGAAGTACCCTTGCTCCCATTGCTTCTAGTTCCTGTACCATTGCCACATAATGGGCATCATCTTTTGTTACCAGATGGGTACGTTGCAAAACTAAACCAATACAGGGGGCTAAGGGATCTTTTAACTCATCAGATATATCACTGCGGGAGTTAAACCAATTGAGATATTCTTTGACATCCTCAAACATTTCTGGGGCGAGGGGATGCCAAATTCCCATATCAGGATAAACAATCGGTTCTTCGTAGCTAACTCCTGCCGCAATATTCTTGTCTTGATAAACATATTTATCTGCTAACATCAACAGGAAGTTTTCCAGATTATCAGCATTACCACCTAACCAATATTGAAAACTCAACATAAAGTTTCGCGCGTCCTGAGCTTTCTCTACCGGTAAATACTTCAATACTTTAGGCAAGGTACGCAACAGCTTGAGCATTGCGTCCTCAAAAGAACTACCTGATTGCTGCTTACGCTTCCGCATAAATTGCGCGATCGCACTTTTAGACTGTCCCAACTGAGCCATTGAGAAGCTCCCCATCTTATTCAGACGCATCACTTCAGGCATTGAGGGAAAGACAACCGCTGCATCCAGGCGATCGCGATGTGGTGTAACCGCAGATACTACCTTTTGTGCCAAATCTTCAATAAAGATCAAAGAGGCAATAAAGATATTTGCCTGGGCAACATCCTTCTGGAAATTAGCGTAGTTTTCTGGATCTCTTAATTCCTCGATTAGATAGCCACTCAGTTCTATAGCCAAATGAGGATTATTTTTGTTGATCTTTCTAGCAGCTTCAGACAGGGTGCTTTGGTACTGAGGCTCTAGCACGACATAGACCACCCTCAGCAAATCGCGTCCTTTGAGGTCGTCTGGCGTTACGCGACGTATGGTGGACTTGACGTGAGTGAACATATACTTGATTCTCCTTACTTTAACTGGGGGCGACCTGTATTACGGTTCCAGTAAGTACAAGATCTCACTTGGACAACGGGCTGCTCCTAAATGTTTGTATCAAAAAATGTTGCAGCAAAACCGCATTTCTCTTGATTTGACACAATTTTATAAAAAAATGGTCATATTTTGTTACATACTTTTACATTTATTCTGAGCAATTACTTACAGGTTTTTTACAAAAGTTAAAAATCATAGAAGAGCTACCAATAATGCGCCCCGCTTTGCGGATCTCGGAGAGATCGCTTTTACCAGGATTAGAGTTGTCGTTTTATTGAGTATTTAAGTTAACTTTGAGGGAAATGAGACAATAAACTATCATACGAGTTAATGAAAGACAAGTCATCAAAAGTTTAAAAGCTAAAAATATTACAAATTATGAGTTAAGGAGTAAATTTTATGTTAACAGTTAAGCCTCGATTTGAAACCTTTGAAGAATATCTAAACTATGACGATAATTCCGAAAAACTTTATGAATTATTCAACGGGGAATTGATTGAAATGCCACCAGAATCAGGTCTAAATTTTGAGATTGCAAATTTCCTTTTAAGGAATACTATTCTCCTATCAATATCACCCCCTTTATTGGTAATTGAAGTTGTTAGCCCCGGTGAAATTCAAAGAGATAGAGACTACATTGCCAAAAGAATACAATACCAAGATTGTCGTATTCCTGAATATTGGATAGTTGATCCTCAAACGCAAAAGATTTTAGTCTTAGAATTAACAGGAGATAGTTATACAGAAGTAGGAAGTTTTAGCAATGAGGATTTAATTCCATCTCCTGGATTTAAGGAACTTAAGTTAAAAGTTTCCCAAGTATTTGCTAGAGATTAGCATGCGAAATCAAACTGGATGACTTATTTCTTGTTCTCGATCACTTAAACCGCATTCTTGCTCTTAAACTTAACTGATCTCATAGCAGATTATAGTTATCAGGATCGGCTTTGAGGACAAAAAGTTCTGCATATTGTACAACTTCTCCAGTAACTGAAACAGGATCGGCAACGATGTCCAAAATACTGTAATTGACGGCTTTATTTTCGGAATTTACTAGTAAAAAATACTCGATATTTCCTGAAGCATTAACGACTCTGAGGGAAGGAGGAACTCCCCCAATACTGTTCGGTTAAGGGAAAAATATGAGTTAATGAGAGTATTCGTAATTTAAACCACATGGAACTCCAACCTTTAACTGTCATTGCGCCAAAAATCCAAGTAAGTGAGATATTCCCAGCATTAGAATTAATTATGTCTCACCAAGCAATTAGTGAGGCGATCGCCGAAACGAACAGTCAAGAAAAGCGCAATCGTCTGCTTCCCACTCATCTAATTATCGCTTTAGTAATAGCTCTCAGCTTATGGTCTAAAGACTCGGTTGTAGATGTGTTGAAGAATTTGCTTCAAGGATTATCAGCCAAATGGATACCTTTGGGGATGAAGTGGAAAACTCCTAGTAAGTCGTCAATTAGTGAAGCACGTCAAAGAGTAGGATGTGCTGTCATGACCCGGCTCTTTGAGAAACTAGCTCAACCAATGGCAACGATGGAAACGCCATCAGCTTTTTTAAAAGGATTGCGATGGATGGCAATTGACGGCACATTGTTTGATATCCCTGATACGGCGGAAAATAGTCAAGTTTTTGGTTATCCCGGAAGTAGAAAAGGAACAAAGGCTGCTTTTCCCAAAGCAAGATTAGTGATCTTAGTAGAGTTAGGCACTCATATAATTACTGATGCTCTGCTCAGCCCCTACCGAATAGGAGAAAGAGTTCGAGCCATTAAACTGTTACGCTCTGTTGAAGAGGGAATGCTCATAACATGGGATAGAGGACTTCATTCTTTCAAGATGGTTAAAGTTGCCCTTGACCAGCAATGCCATATCTTGGGGCGAATTCCGAAAAACGTCAAATTCCCCAGAGTACAGGAGTTGCCTGATGGTTCTTATTTGTCTTGGATTAATGAGGACAAGACTGACGGGGTTTCCCCGTCAGCTTGATATGTCCGTCCTGACCGTAAATCGAAGAAAAAAGGAGCAAGTCGCATTCAAGTCAGAGTTATTGAGTATTTGATTCTCGAACAGGGCGAAGAAGTAGTTTATCGTTTAATTACTGACTTAATTGATTATGAATTATTTCCCTCTCTGCTTTTGGCTAATGAATATCATTGGCGTTGGGAAGTCGAAAACACTCTCTCAGAATTTAAGACTCATCTAAATGCTCGAAAAACTCCAATACGCTCCAAAAAACCCAGATTAGTTGTTCAAGAAATTTACGGGTGGTTGCTTGCTCACTGGGCAATACGTTCTTTAATTTTTCGCGCTTCAACTACTACCGAACAATCTCCTTTACAATTCAGTTTTACGGGTACTTTACGAATTCTTCGCCGAGCTATTTCTCAGTTTCAACAAGCTTTGCCTTCTTCTCTGCCTCATTTTTTCTCTTGGTTGATGACCGAAATTGCTGGACAAATCATTCCTAATCGTCAAGGTCGAACTAATCCAAGAGTTATTAAGAAACCTCGCTCTAAATTTAACGCCAAAAAGCCAATTCATCGAACTGGTTTTACTCAACTCCAAACACTTACTTTTGCCGTTACTTCTTCTCCTACTTAATTATTAACCGAACAGTATTGGTTGGCGCATCTAAGTCACCAATGTCCCAATTGAACAGCTCTCCTTGGGGCAAGCAGTTCTCTACTACCGAGACCAGTGGCAGCTCGAACACAGCTTCCATCGCTTCAAGCGAGGTCAACTCCCAGCTTTACCCATTTACTTGGCCAATGAAGATCGGATCATCGGCTTGATGTTTTTGCTGACCATTGCCTTGCGCTGTTTCACCCTCATTGAGTTTCAGGTGCGACGACAACTACAAACAGAGCAAGATGAAATTGCTGGTCTTTATGCTGGTAATCCCAAACGTAAAACTCAACGACCTACTGCTGAACAACTTTTGGCTGTCTTCAGTGGCATTACTCTCTATCATCATCGCGATGGCACTTCTGAAATTACACCCCTTAACGACCTACAACGTCGCATCCTTGCACTGATGAAGCCCCCAGAAACTATTTATGATCTCCCAGTCACCACTCGATTTATTCCCGACTCTGCTCAAAAATGAGCGAAAGATAAGTAATTTCACGTCATAAACATACCCAATAAAAAAACCTTGGCACACACACCAAGGTCGAATACAAGAAATAAATGATGAGTTAGGAAAATTCTTGTTTAGCTAGTTCTTCTTAAGCTGTTGAATAACAGCGAAGGAAATTAAAACTGTAGCTGTAACAAACAGAGTGGCAATCGCACCTTGAACGATGTAGCGACGATGATCATAGACTAGCTGGATATTAGGCGTAAGTCATCTTGGATTAAGCAGCGCAATTGCCAATAATCTGGTCATCTAGCTGAACAGTGTACATAGGGCGTTTTTCTGTTTTTTTACTTTCCTATGTTAATAAATGTAACAATCTCCTTAACAAATGTAAAGAATATTTTGATACTTAATTTTTATAGCGTTAATAAGTAAAATTAATCATACCTAACGCGATCGCGCAGTGCCAGGCTTTGCCTGATCGCGCAGCGCCTCGGCTGTGCTGAGATCGCAGCTCTGCAAGATCAAGCCATACTAAAATTGGTAACTAGCCCAGAAATCACAATTTTATCCCATGACTAATCGTCAAAGTATTTTACGTGGAGCATTTTTTATCATTGCTTCAGAATTAAGTTTTGCTCTGGGTGCAGCCATAATTAAGTTAGTATCAGAATCATTACCCAATGAATCAATAGTCTTTTTTCGCAATCTATTTGGGCTGATGATCTTAGCTCCTTTATTGCTCAGAAATGGTACTAAAAGTTTACAAACAGACTGCTTGCATATACATCTAGTTCGTTCTGTTATGGGAATAGGGGCTATGTATTGTTTTTTCTATGCCATAGCTCATCTTTCCCTGGGTAATACGATGTTGATCAAGTCAACTATTCCCCTCATTATTCCTTTTGTGTCGGCAGTTTGGCTGCAAGAAAACATTTCTCATCGAGTGATTTTAGCTGGAATACTTGGTTTTGTAGGAGTTTTTCTGGTATTAAAACCGGATGGAGACACTAATTGGGCTAGCTTAGTTGCATTATCGAGCAGTGTGATGGCAGCAATTGCCTTTGTTTCGGTGCGCAAGCTTTCAGCAACCGAACCGACTTTACGAATAGTCTCCTTTTTTGCCATTATTGCTCTTTCTATCTCAGCCATCCCTTTGGTGTGGACTTGGCAAACACCTACACTAATACAATGTTTTCTGTTAATGGGAGTAGGATTGGCGACAACTATCGGTCAAATATTATTAACTCGCGGATATCAAAACGCTCCTGCTTCTAGTGTGGGAATTTTTACTTATACTTCTGTGATTTTTGGGACATTTTTAGGTTGGTTGTTTTGGAGCGAGTTATTGGATAAAAATTCTTTTTTTGGTGCTGTTTTAATTGTATTAGCTGGCTCGATTGTCTTGAGAACTAAAATAACTAAGTGAAGGTTGTTGTTTCAGAAGATCGCGCTTTGTTAAAGATAAAATGACGAGAACTGATAAGCGATGAGAAACTTAGAAACACATTTACCATCATCATAAAATTATAGAAACCTATTACATAAAGTAAACATGTTATCTATCAACCTAGATCGAGAAACGGAAACCTATTTAGCAGAAATTATTGCTCAAGAGCAGCAATTCTCATTTTGGGAAAAATAGAACATTAGTTCTCTGTCTAACCAAGAGAACTAATGTAAATGGGGATTCATTTTCAGCTAAATTGTAGATGTGGAGCGGAACGGGTGAGCGAAAAAAGGTTTGGGGGGTGTGGGAGGTGTGGGAAGTGTGGGGGGTGATTTTTGGGATACTTAGCTAGAAATCCCACGCAAAATTTCGTTCACCCCAATCAATTAGGGAAAGCTACCTCATCTCCCAATACTTCTTGTTTAAGCCCAAAATCAAGTAAAGTGAGGATGATTTTCAGAAAAGAAAAAAGTGCAGCTCAAAGAATTCTCATTGATTAACCCGAAGTTGGAAGCATCATTAGTTTTCCAAGCAATT
>JASJDR010000124.1 GCA_030065615.1 Xenococcus sp. MO_188.B8
CGTCATCATAACATGAAATAGGTAGGGAATAGAATTCCCCTCGTTTACCCAGCTTCGTGTTCTGGGCTTACCCCATGTCTTAATCCAGGGGCTTGCGCTCTGAGGTTTTTCGGTCAAATATTTTAACTAAGGATTTTTCAGTTTCGGTAAAAGCTTCAAATGCCTTTTTCTGAGACTCCAGTAAATCAACTGTGGCATCGGAAATGTCTCCCGTGCGAGCTAAAATGCGATCGCGTAATACTGTTTCTGGGGCAGTACAGTAGACAATTTCTATGGGGATTTGGTGATTTTGCGCTTGAGTAATCACCGCAGAGCGTAAACTATGGCGGTCATATTTAGCATCTAAAATCACGATAAAACCCTGACTAGCTAATTTGGTTCCTAATTCTAATAATCTGCCATAGGTTTTTTGAGTCATAGCTGGAGTATAGATACTGGGATCTCCAGACTGTGATAGAGAAGTGCCTGATAAATGTTTGCGTACTGCATCTGAGCGAATATGTATTGCTCCTAAACTGCGTGCCAGCTGTTTCGCAACCGTAGTTTTGCCAGAACCAGATAAACCAGACATCATAATCAATTTACCCGGTTGCGGACAAGTATATTCCCAAGCTAAATGGTAATAATTACTTGCTTTAGTAGCTGCCTGACGTTTGTTCTCTTCGCTTAGCGTAGGATTATCCCAAAGCCAAGAGTTGATCTTCGCCCTAACATAAGCCTGTCGAGACAAATACAAAGGAAGGATCATCAAACCTTCCCAATCACCAGTTTGTTCGATATAAGTATTGAGAAAAATATTAGCCAGCTCTTTTTGTCCTGCGGCTTCTAAATCCATCACTAAAAAAGCCACATCATACATCACATCGACAAAGCGAAACGGTTCATTAAATTCAATGCGATCGAAAAGCTGAATCTTATCATGCCACATACAGATATTGTCCAGATGTAAATCGCCGTGGCATTCCCGAATCCAATTATTTCCCTGTCGTTGATTTAATAATGCCTCTTGTAAGCTAAAAAAGTTATCACTAAATTGCTTAGTTTCCTCATATTGTTGTTGAGTTTGCAGACTACCAATATACTTTTGGCTTTGTTGATAATTTTGCTCGATCGCATCTTTTATTTTAGCAATAGCGCCAAAACTACGAATGTAATCATTAGTTTTAGCTTGCAGATGAACCTGGGCAACTATACGCCCTAACTGCTCCATCAGTTCTGGGGTTAGTTTTCCTTGCTTGAGCATTTTACTCAACAGAGCATCTTGGGAAAATTGACGCATTTTTAAAGTATATTCCTGGGGTTCACCTTCTCCACCCAGGATAAAACTTTCACCCTGTTGAGTAATCGGTAAAACTTCTAAGTAAATTTCTGGAGCTAAAAGACGATTTAGGCGCAATTCTTCTTGGCAAAAATGGTTTCTTGCTGAGAGGGTTGAGAAGTTGAGAAAATCAAAGTTTACAGGCTTCTTAATTTTATAAACATAATCTCCCGTCAGCAGCACATAGGAAATATGGGTTTGAATTAGCTGAATTGGTTCCTTAACTGGGTGGGGATAAAACTCTGGTTGCATCATGAGTTTTATTAGAGATGGAATAGCTGTCTGTTGCATAATTGATATACCTTAATTCAGATTTAGGGACGTAAGCTTGCGCCCTTGAAGAAAATCAGTAGTCAGAAGCTAGTGCCGCTGCGCGGAAGTCAAAAGTCAAAAGTCAAAAGTCAAAAGTCCCATCAACTGGGATAATATCAAAAGTTTTTCATAGTAAGGGTTTCAAGCTTTTCTAATGGTTGTTGTATTTACGCCCACGTCCCCTAGGAGGCAGAGTACAGTAAAATGAGGTGAATCTACACCTTCATTTTAGCTAATGACACGGTACAGAAATATCTCAACTAAGTCTAGTTTGAAGATTAAATTAATGCTGCGATCGCGCTTTCTTAATCACAACAGTCGAGTAAAGTATTATCAAATTCTTTACAAAGTAGAAGAGTATTTTAGTAATATTAAATTAATACCAGAGCCAAGGAGGATTGGCTTGAGATGATTGAAACCTTAACCGCAGCAGCGATCGCCAACCTCGTCTTTGATACGATTATTCAGACGGGCGCAGGTAAGCTAACAGAAGCAGCACTAGAAAAAGGCAAACAACTCTGGCAGAAGATTCGAGGAAAGGTCAAAGAGGAAGGTGTTACGGAAGCAGTATTGGTAGAGGTGGAGCAAAATAAATCTTCACAAATCTTAGAAGATCAGGTAGTGCCTTTTTTACAGGTAGCCATGCTCAAAGACCCCCAGTTTGCTCAAGAGATTCAGAACATCGCTCAGCAAATAAATCAAGAAATTGAGGTTGGCAGTCAAGATAATATTTCAATGAATGTCAATGCTTATGACCAAAGTACAGTGAAACAAGTAGGAAAAATTGAAGCAGATACAGTTAATCTTTAGTAGCAACTTTTATAAATAAAACCTTCTATTATACGTTTAAATATAGTCTCTTTTCCAGTAGGTTAAGGCAATGGCAGAAAAAACTAACCCTGGCAATTCAAATAGCATCAGAATGGAGGGAACTACCAGAGAAAGCGGTAAATCCTATCAAATAGGGATAATAAAGACAAATCAGCTTTTTCTTGGCAATGAGTCAGCAACTCCCCTGCTGGAAAGAATCGAAAAAAGTGGCAAAGCTGAATCTGTAGGAATTCTCAAAGCAGGAGATTTGCCAAAAAGTCTTGCCTATTGGCAGGGACGAGTAGAAGAAATTGAAAAATTGCGTCAATGGTTTGCTGACAAAAATGTTCGCCTGATTGGCATTGAGGGCATCGGAGGAACAGGTAAATCGATGCTGGCAGCGAAAATTTACGAAGAAATCGAAGGGTTTCCCAAGCTATTCTGGGCTGATGTATCTTCTGGGGCGATTATTTTTAGCGATTTAGCTCAGCGAGTCCTAACTGAATTTGGCTGTCGAGTTCCAGAAGAGGAATCGGATTTGGTAAACGCTTTGGTTAGATGTTTGCGGTCAGGTAAGTATCTGCTAGTAATTGACAACTTAGAAAGCTTGCTCAAAACAGATAGACAATGGAAGAGTCAGTTTTACGAAGAGTTTTTTCGTGCCTGGATAGAGTCTGGCAAGGAAAGTAAAATTCTCGTGACCACACGGGAGAAACCTGATTTGAGAGAATTTGAGTGGCTGCATTTAAAAGGTTTGAAAAAAGATGAAGGGGCTTCCTTGCTGAGAGAATTAGGAATTCAGGGAGAGTTAGAAACTTTTGCTGAATTAGTAGATGGACATCCCCTGCTGTTGAAAATAGTAGCTGACTTAATTAAAGATGAGTATCCCCAAGACCCTAGTTTAGAACGTTTGAAAGATTTGGGGTTGGGAGATTTACGAGAGCTGTTAACAGATTCGAGAGTAGTTGGTCCACACCGCCGCGAAAATGTGGGCATGGTTTTGGTATTAGATGCTAGTTTTGAGCGTCTGGCAGACTGGCAAAAGATTTGGCTCCAGAATTTAAGTGTTTATCGCAGTACTTTTGATTGGGAAGCAGCAATGGCTGTTTTTCCTCAAACTTCTGATTCTGACCCCCTCCTAGTCGAAAGAAGAGAAATAGAGCAGGAATTGAGAAAACTGCTCAAGCGTTCTTTATTAGAGGAAAAACTCAACCCCAAGCGGCAATTTTCCTTTCAACCAGTGGTGTTGGAATATGTGCGATATAAGGCAGGCGACCAAACCGAAGCGCATCAGCAAGCCATCTATTACTATCTCTTGAATGCGAAAGCAAAACCCTGGCAGACTAAGGACGACCTGAATGAATACCTAGAAATTTTCCATCACCTGTGTCAACTGGAAGAGTATGCCGAAGCTGACGAGATTCTGAGCTATTGCAATGAATTTCTCAACCTTCGGGGTTACTATTCAACTATAGTGGAGCTGAATGAACAATTGGTTCAGAACTGGAAACCTAAAGATAATGAAGAGAAAGAGAAATTTGGCAGGGCATTAATGCGCCTAGGCGGTGCTTACAGAGCCCTGGGACAGTACCAGAGGGCAATTGATTATCACCAGAAGGCTTTAGAGATCTCTAGAGAGATAAATGATCGTCAGTGGAAAGGGAGTTGCTTGGGTAATTTGGGAGTTCCTTACCACTGCCTGGGGCAGTACCACAGGGCAATTGACTATTATCAGCAAGCTTTAGAAATCGCTAGAGAGATAGGCAACCGCTCTGGGGAAGGGATTTGCTTGGGCAATTTGGGACTTGCTTACTACTCTCTGGGGCAGTACCAGAGGGCAATTGATTATCACCAGCAAGCTTTAGAAATCGTTAGAGAGATAGGCGACCGTTCTGGGGAAGGGAAAGACTTGGGCAATTTGGGACTTGCTTACAAAGCCCTGGGGCAGTACCAGAGGGCAATTGATTATCACCAGCAGGCTTTAGAAATTGCTAGAGAAATAGATGATCGACAGTGGGAAGGGGGTTGCTTGGGCAATTTGGGACTTGCTTACAATTTCCTGGGGCATTACCAGACGGCCATTGGCTATTACCAGCAAGCTTTAGAGATCGCTAGAGAGATAGGCGACCGTTCTGGGGAAGGGAAAGACTTGGGCAATTTGGGACTTGCTTACAATTGCCTGGAGCAGTATCAGACCGCCATTGATTATGTGCAGCAGGCTTTAGAAATCGCTAGAGAGATAGGTGACCGTCAGTGGGAAGGGGGTTGCTTGGGCAATTTGGGCAGTGTTTACCACTCCCTGGGAGAGTTCCCCACTGCCATTGATTATCACCAGCAGGCTTTAGAGATAGCTAGAGAAATTGGCGATCGCCCTGGGGAAGCTAATGCGTGGTTTAATTTGGGAGATACCTTGTCAGAACTAAAACAAAAATCAGATGCAATTGATGCTTATCGCAATGCCCGTCAATTGTACGAAGCAATGGGACTTGATGCCAATGTCCAAGATTGCGACGCAGCGATTGAGCGTCTTTCTCAACAGTAGGTACCTGTACTAAGCGAGCATCCAACCAAAAGAGGTAATACAGTTTCTAAAAAGTAATAAGAGAGCTAGTTTAAAGTCAAAAGTCAAAAGCCCTAAAGGATACCGCTCCGCATATCAAAAGTCAAAAGTTATAAATAATAATGCTTTCAGTAAATAATTTTACTAATAAATAAGTGACTCATCTATCTAGCTATTTTCGAGAATTAGTATAAGAAGGCGGTTATACCAATTTAAAATAAGAATACAACAATTGATTCTGTAGGGGCGATTGGCCAAGACAAATCTTTTGAGCTTGGCGGTTGAAACCACAGCTATACAAACAGAATCCGCCTACGCGGATTCCTAAAGTCCTTGATATATCAAGTCTGCGGAGGCAGACTTTGTCTATTAAGGCGCGAATTCTATTCGCCAGCCTTAACTAACTTAAAAGATAAGTTTTTTCTTAATTGGGTTAATTCATCTCGATGACCAATCAGAGTAATTAATTTATAGCTATCTTGTCCATTAAATTCGGTTTCGATTCTCAACAAAACTTTTTCTAATCTGGCAGCATTTTTCCAATAAAATATTCCTGAAATAGGAGATAGCAATAATAACAACCAAAATAAATTACCGATCGCAGGATATAATTGCACCAGAACTAACGCCAGAGAAAATAAGCCCAAAATGGTTAAAAAAGTCAGGAAAATTGCCATAAACCAACTAGGTTGGACAAAGCCTTGGAAAGTAACCTGATTTTGATCTTTATCTACTGCGATCGCTTTGTAAGCTCGATTTTCAAAATAAGTTTGTAACTTAGGAAGCAAAATTTCTTCTGTTTCTGAAGTTTTTATTTCTAATTCTTCAGTGCGATCTTTTACCGAACCACGAATAAAAAAAGGCAATCCTATCATCGTGAGAACTGTAAGAATTAAAGTTGAATTGATAACTGGTAAATCCATAAATAAAAAGTCAAAAGTTAAAAGTCAGTAGAGACGTTGCATGGACGCGAAGCTAATCCTTTAGGGCAACGTCTCTACAAAAGCGCCGAGACCCCCCGCCGAACCTCTCTAAATCTCTCCTGAAAGGAGAGACTATATCGTTCCCCTTCCTGTAGGAAGGGGATAGGGGTAGGTGGCGTAAGGGAACGCTCGGCAAGAAGTCAAAAGTAATTTGTTCCCTATTACTTCTTACCTAATACCTAATTAATCTCGTTCAGAATAATAGCGAGAGTAGTAGGAGGAACCATTTGAATTGAGGTTAGCGTGATTAGCCACTAAACCCAAAACAGGAACATTTGATACTTTTAGGTTATCAATATTTTGTTTCAAAAGGGAACGATCTGTTTTGCCTATTCTGACAACTAAGACCACGCCATTAGTCCGAGAAGCCAGAATCCGACCATCGGCAAATCCTAAAATTGGGGGTGTATCGTAAATAATTAGATCATAATTGCGATCGCATTTTAGCTGCTCCATTAATTCTTGCATTTTGCTAGACGACAGCAAACGTGTAGGATCGGGAGGAATATCTCCTGCGGTAATCACAGAGAGATTTTCCCATTGCGGAACTTTGTTAATGGCAGCTTCTATAGGTAAACCTGTCGCTAAAATATTACTTAAGCCCGATTTGTTATCTAATCCTGTCCAAAGGTGAACTTGGGGACGGCGCAAATCGGCATCAATTAATAATACTTTTTGTCCCATAGCAGTGGCAGCTTGAGCAAGATGGGAGGAAATTGTCGATTTACCCTCAGCAGGAATCGAAGAACTAACAACAATAGAATTAATATTGGCGTCTGAACCTAATAATTTAATATTGGTATTTAGAGAACGAAAAGCTTCCAAGAAAACAGAGGCACTATAACGTTCTTGGCGCTCATGTTTTCGATCTACTACAGAAGTAGGAATGGGCGAATTTTTGAAATCTAGAACAGTTTCGCCAATTTGTAGGGTAGGGATACTAGGAACACTTAAAGTTTCAGGCTGTTGGGCTACTTTGGTTAAAGGTTTAAGGTCTTTTTGCCTCGGAATGATCCCTAATAAAGGCAGGGGAATTGCTTCTTTAATTTCTTCAGTAGAATGGAATACGGGATCGAGTCTTTCTGCCAGTAAAGCCGAACCCACACCCAATAGCAAACCGCCCACAACTCCCAGAGCCAGATTTAGAGGAACATTAGGCGATACTTGATCCTCTTCTAACTGAGGGCTAGCAATCATTTGCCAAGGTAGAGCCTGTCTTCCCGCTTCTAATTGCAGTTCTTGTTGGGCTTGTAAAAAACGAGTTAAACTTTCGGTGGCGACGGTAAGTTCGAGTTCCAAGTCTGAATACTGGCGAGCAATTACAGGCATTTGTTCGATAGAAGTTTTGAGCTGCTCAAGAGCGACCCCTAGAGCCGATTCTCTGATTTTTAACAGTTCCTGTGTGTTAGCTGCTTTGACATATTCAAAGTCTAATTGGTTACGGAGGGAACTCACAGAAGGAGCAGAGATCGTATATTCTTGCTCTGAAGTAAAATTCTTGCCTAATACTCTAAAGGCTTCTTGTTCAATTAAGGGCAATAATTGAGCTTTTTTATCTTCTAACGTCAGAATAATCGGGTTTTGTCCAGCGAAACGAGTTGATTCTTGAGCCAGTTCAATTTCTACTGTTTGCAGTTCGTTGAGTAAAGCTTGATATCTGGTAGATTCACTTAAATAACTATTGGTGATCGCTTCATCTGGTTCTTTCCCTAACTGTTGACGTAAATTGTTATATAAAGAGTGGGTTTCTTTTAGTTCTACTTGTGCAGCAAACAATTGCTCTTCAATCTGCATTTGTTGTGTTGACAAGATCTCAGCTTGAGTCTCTAAATCGATGATATTATAGCGTTGACGAAACTTCTGTAATTTGTCTTGCAGCTGATCTACATTAGCTCTTATTTCTGGTAATAAATTTTCGACAAACTCAATTCCTTGATTAACTTCGGCTCTTCTTTCCTCTAGAGAATAACGCAGATAATCTTGAGCCAAAACATTCATAACAAACTCAATTTTATCGCGATCACTGTCAATATAAGATACTTCAATAATTTTAGTTTCATCCACTCGTTCTATTTGCAGAGGAGATTTTCTAAATTTAATCAGATCTTCATATTCCATGTCTGGGTAGCGCACTGCTAATTTTTCCAGAATAGGATTGAGCACAATCGGACTCTGTAAAACTTCTATTTGGGTTTCGTAATCCATTCCCTCTTGATTTTGTCCCAAGATAGAAAGCAGATCCTCTTCTTTTCCTTGGGTTATTGGTTCTACCAAAAGTTGAAAACTCCCTTCATATTTCGGCTCTTGAATAAAAGTCCCAATAATCGCAGCTGTAGTTACTCCCATCGCTACTAAGATAATCAGACGGCAACGATGTTTAACAATCCTTAAAAGCTGTCGAAGATCAATTCCCTCTTCATCCTCTTCTAAAACAGCATGTTGTTCGATCATCGGCATCGAGTACAAATATGTCCCGTTACCATTTTGGGTACTCAAAGCTCTGGTATGCTCTAGGCGATGTTCAGACATAATGACAAATTTTCAAGAGCTAGTTAACAGCACAGTTAGTTGGCAATATCATCGCAATCCTAACTGATTGCTCACTACTTTACCCAATACTATTTAGGGACGTAGCATGCTACGTCCCTAACACAAATTTCCCTAATTAAATCAGTAACCTAGAAGGGTAGGAACAATCTCAACAGACCCAGAGGTCCGCCAGTGTTACTAACTGTATCTCCAAATGCAGTTAACCCAGAACGGCCTACTATAACCACATCATTCTCTTTAAGAATCGGATTGGTTACCTCATCAATGCCACTAGCTAAATCGACATCGATTTGGCGTTTTTCCACAGTACCATCAAGTTTTAATCTGACTAATTGCACTTCGCCTTTATTGGCTCTTCTATTATCAAATCCCCCAGCAGCTAATATAGCCTGGTTAAGAGGAGTATTGGGTTTAACTTGCACGGCTCCAGGAGTACCTACTTCTCCCACCACGTTTACTGTAATGGTTTCCTTAGAAATCGTGAACTCTGCTTGTCGTTGTAATTCTTCATCGGAGAGGGCTGTTGCCTGAGGAACCACAATTTCATCACCTTCTTGCAGGATAATATCCCTATCTATATCGCCAGCTTGGAATAATTCCCATAAATTAATTGTCATGAATTTTTCTTGTCCGTCCCAAGTGTCACGGCGAATCTCTACCGTTCTCACATCAGCAGTAGGCTTGATTCCTCCTGCTAATTGAATTGCTTGAGTTAATCTTGGGGGTAAAGAATCTCGACTTTGTCCTCCTTGAGGGCTATTCCCATTACCACCACCTAATTGGTCTGGTTGTACCACTATAGATCCAGGACGAAAAATCTCGCCGGATACGGCAACACTAATCGGTTCATCAACTTGTAACCCAAAGCTCGCTTCTGATAGCCTCTCTAATTCTGAAAGGTTAATCTCTGAAACAGTAGGCAAGAAAATCGTATCCCCATCTCTGAGGGAAAAATCTTGGTTTAATTGTCCAAAATTAAGCAAAGACCATAAATCAGATTTGAAAGTAACGGTTTTACCTTTGACTGCTCTTTGTACTTGAACATTTCGCACATCCGCAAGAGTAGTGATCCCTCCTGCTTGTTCAATCATATCTGTAACAGTCGGAAATTCGGGGGTAGCTGCGGTTAACTGGAATTCATAAGTACCAGGATTGTCAACTTCTCCAGAGATCCCAATTTTGAGAGGACGAGGTGCCACTAGACCAGCATTAACAATAGGTCTTTTCAGATAAACAGCATATTGTTTGGAGACAGCTTCCTCTGCCTCTTTGAGAGTTAAGCCCTCTACTTTAACACCCCCAACCAGGGGCAAACTAATTGTTCCGTCAACATTAACTGGATATTCTCCACTATATTCTTCTACTTGGAAAATATCTAATCTTATTTGATCTCCTGCTCCTAGGGTATAGTCAGTCTCTTCACCAGGTATAGTAAAATTTTGTCTGGTAGATGGATTAGTATTGGGAGGATTTGTTATGGGGGGAGCTGTTCGTAATTGCCTATTGGAAGGATTTGTTGTAGTGGGAACTGTTTCTAATTCTAATTGCGCCTTGGCAGGAATTAGGGGAATCATTAACAATAAGGAAGCGGCAATTGCTACTTTTTTCCAAGTTATATCTAAAATTAATTGATACAAAATACGGTTCATCTTCATAAAAACATTAGGATCTGAAAGTTAAAAAGTTACATCTATACGCGAATAGACTATCATTATTTCCTTTTAAAAATACAATGTCGAAAGCAAAAAAGAAAAAGTTCCCTCATTTAGTTGGTTCTAAATGGACTGCTAGACAAAGTACTTGGGGTTGGAGACATTTCCAAGTTGCTAATCGTAAAAATCAAGGTAAATGGGTATTTGCTGAGATGGTTGCCTCTTGCGATCCCCAAACTCGCTTTTGGTTAAATGCGGAAAGATTAAGAGATGATTCTGCATGGTGTCCTGGTTGGCAAACTTCAGAAGAAATAAAAGCTAAATCAGTAGATACCTAGTATAGTGTGTTTTTACATAATTTACTCAGTCAAAATCAATTATTAGGTTTTCTCTACCTTCTCAGTTTTTTACTGATAAATTTTTGAGAAATATTCTATGTTTATAACAATTATTTACAAAAAATGTCACCATAATTTGTAAAGTAACCATGTTGATTCAATAAATACTACTAGAGTAATTTTACCTAAGTTGTGAGCATTACAAAAGTAGCCAGGCAATAGGCAATAAGTAGCTGTACAAAATAAATTAACGCTGAAGCTTGTATTTGCGTTGCCCCAGCTCCACAGCCCTGCCCTCAGGGTCTTCACCAAGGAAGCGGTGAAAGACCACGGATGTCTCCTCCGCAATGGTGATTCTTGAGCGCCAGATTCGCACCGAAATTCTTAGCCCCTAGACTTTTTTAGTACAAATAACGAATAATTCAACCCCAAATTCATCAGCTTCAATTTCTATAGGCAAAGAAGCAAATTTGGAATGGGCAAATAATTTTTCTAATTGTTCGGCGGAGCGATAAGTAAAATGCCATTCTAAGATATGTTCTAATAATAAGCGATCGGGATTGGAGGTATTAAAATTACCTAAAATTAGAGTTCCATTAGGTAAAAGATGTTCATAAATCCAATCTAACATTGCCATAAATTCTCGATCTTTGAGATAATTCCCCATAGTTAAACTGTAAATCATTTGTTGAGGGGCAATATTAAGATTACTGTAGCCTTGTGCGAGAAGAAAAATATTATCTTGAATAAAAGTAATATGCTCGTTAAATCCTAGTTTGCGGGATAAATTGGCTGCATAAGCTAAAGGTTGATGATTAGTATCGACACAGGTCACATGAACATTAGGCGGATTAGCATTGATATAAAGATCCAAAATTTCATTAGCTGAACCACTAGCAATACTAGTTACAGGCATGGGATGGTCACAATTCCAACTAACAGCTAATTCTTTGACAGTAGCAGTTATAATACTACCTTGATTTTTTAAGGCTAAACAAGTGGGAATTGACCGTATCCAGCGATCTATATAACTCCCTAAATGTCCATCTCCTTCAGGTTCATTTTGTGACAATATTTCTGTAATATAAGAGTCATCATAATACCCACGAGATTTACGAAAAGCGAGATCGATAAAACTACTAAGCATTAAAAAAGGAAAGGCTTCTCGAAATACATATGTTCCGATCGCTTTTTCTTGTTCATAGTTATTAATAATTTGTTCCCGCATAGCATTGATCACCATATTACAGACCCGATTGACAATTTCTTGGGCTGATTCTTCATCAAGCTTTTTGAGGCGTAACTTTTCTTCGACTTCTAATAAATTCTGTTTAAATAATTCGATTTCTCCAATTAATTCTGGAGGAATATTATCCTGTCCTTGATAACCAGTTCGTTTTGACTCGTAATCAAGATCTTGACTCAATCTTCTCATCAAACAAGATACTAAAGAAGAAGTGGTTCGCAACCGAGAAGAAAGATTATCAGCTAAAGATTGGTAAAAACGATTGGATAATCCCGAACGAGACTTTAATAAAGAGTCGAGCATAGTTTTGCTAATGATAAAAACTTCTACTTCCGTTTCAGCAATTATTTGCGCACTAGTAACTACATCTTCTACAAAAGACATCTCACCAAAGATATCTCCTACTTGTAAAAACGCGATCGCGATTCCTTTTCCTGACGTACCTCTTTCTACCCTTACTAGTCCTCTTTTCAGGATATAAATTGACTCACAAATACAACCTTCTTGTAGAATAATTTTATCTTTTTTATAAATAGCAACCTCAGCTTGTTCGAGGAGTAAACTATAATCTTCATTAGTGAGATATTTTAATTTACTATCCATAGTTAATAATTGATAGTTAATAATTGATAGTTGATAATTAATAACTCATAATTGAGCGCTGATAACTGATAACTGAGCACTATTTACGATGTTAGAGGAAGCCGAGGGGCTAAATCCGTTATCTTACGGCGGAACCAGCCCCGTCCGTCATTTAACGGCGGAGTCTCTCTGACAAGCTAAATCGACTCTGCTTGTAGGATTTTCAAATAATGAGTTCAAGGCAGATTTTCTTTGCTCAGGAGATTCAAAAGCCAGATTCCAAAGACTTTCATAAAAGAAAAAAGATACTCCGGCAAAATTCTTTTCTCTAGTATTTACTACCTGTTGACGAATACGACCAAACATCACAGGGCGACCTTTTAAACCTGACAAAATCCCAATACTTACCGGAATATGTTCTTTAGCGGCGATAATTTCTGGTTGCGTAATTTCGTTGATAAAACTTTTATTATTATCCCGATATACTTGCAGAACTAACTCTTCAATCAATCCTTTACGCTCCCAAGTTTGCCAATCTAAAAGAAATGAGGTTAAAGAAAATTTTTGGGGGTTAGGGGATAGGGATACAATTGCTTGAGGATTAGCCTTTTTAATTGCCTGAAATAGTTCTTCCATATAATTAGTTATCTTATCGGCTCGCCACTTAATCCATGCAGGATCTTTAGCATTTTGAGGTGGCAATTCTCCGTTATGTTCTTGTTGATAAAGAGCCACAGTATAATCGTCGTAACCCAGTTCAGAAGGATAACCAAAATGATCATCTAACTGAATTCCCTCCACATCATAATTACTAACAACTTCGACGATTAAATCTGTAATCAACTTTTGGACTTCTGGATGCAAAGGATTGAGCCATACTCGCTCATGGACATTTCCTTCTACCCAGATAGTAGAGCCGTCTGCTCGCTGAGTTAACCATTCTGGATGCAGTTTGGCTAATTCTGAATCGGCAGGAGCCATAAAACCAAACTCAAACCAGGGGATCACTGCCATATCTTTTTGATGACCCTGATCAATTACTTCCTGTAAAACATCTCTGCCCTGTAAACCTGGGGTGGGATCTAATTCGATACCCGTTACTTGTTTAGCTACAGTAGAAGGATAGAGAGTATAACCCCAATTCCAAACCGTGGGATAAAGAGTATTAAAATTTAATTCGGCTAAAGTCGCGATCGCGTTTGTGGTATTCTCAGGAGAAAATAGAACCTCACTATCGATATTGGTTAACCAGACTCCCCTGACTTCTTGATCTCGATAACAATTATCTATCTGAGCAGATATTACATTGTTTGCCTCTAAGGATTTTTGCCGATCAAAAGCGAAGCCAGAAGACGCATTCACCACAATAAAAGTAAATATAAAGAGAAAAATAATCCAGGACTTAGCACCATGTAGTCTGCTAAACTCTACTAACTTATTGGCATAGGTATCGTATAACTGACTAATGCGATTTTTCATTTGTTATTCAGAGATTTTATTCGATATGATTTGTGCGATACCAGAAAATAAGGCGATTATAGCTTCTTCGATTAAATGTTACTTTCTTTATAAAGCTTTCTGATGATCTTCAAAAATTTCTTACTAAATATTAATCAATGTATATTCGTCCCGCAATAGAAACAGATTTACAAGCGATTGTTGAGATCTATAACTCCACTACTAATTCTCGCATCGCTACGGCAGATACTAAACCCGTTGCCGTTACTAGTCGTTTATCATGGTTTCACAATCGCGATTTTGCTTATCGTCCTATTTGGGTAGTAGATATTAATCCTAATCTTAGCAAATTAGAAGATCCCAGCATTGAGAAATTGGGAGAAAGTAAGATAGTTAATTTATTCTCTAGACGAGCACAAGATAACATTGTCGCTTGGTTGAGTTTTAATGATTTTTATGGTCGTCCGGCATATCAATTTACTGCGGAGATTAGTCTTTATGTCGCCCAAGATTATCGCCTTCAGGGCCTTGCCGATGGGCTATTAAAAAAAGCGATTAAAGACTGCCCCAAGCTAAGGATCAAAACCTTGTTAGCCTTTGTTTTTGGACATAATATTCCCAGTATTAAATTATTTACCAAACATGGATTTTCTCGCTGGGGTTTGTTACCTCAAGTAGCAGAAATGGATCGAACTGAAAGAGATTTATTGATTTTAGGTCGTAGAATAAAAGCTTCTTCAGTTGTAGACGGCAACTTTAAGAAAGGATGAATTACGAATTATTCCTATTCGAGGATATTATCCCCAAAGAGCAGACAAACTAGGAACTAAGGATTAGATTTGTCGATAATAATTAATTTAAAGGAAAAGAAACTTATGGGTGAAATTATAAGCGACATTTTATATGATGAAGTGCCTTCTGTAGACTTAAGCGATTTTACTTCCGAAAACCTAATGCGGAAACAAAATTTTGTCCAAACTCTAGGTGATGCTTACAAAAATATTGGCTTTGTGGCAGTAAAAAATCATGGTTTATCCGATGCACTTACAGAAAGACTTTATCGCTGTGTAAAACAATTTTTTGCCCTACCAGAAGCAATTAAGCAAGTATACGAAATAGAGGGTCTTGGTGGACAAAGAGGTTACACTAGCAAAGGAAAAGAACATGCTAAAGGTAGAACTGTGGGTGATTTAAAAGAGTTCTATCACGTAGGACAAGAAATTTCTGAAACAGATCGAGTTCGCTTAGGGTATCCCCAAAATATCTTCCCTAGTGAAATACCCGAATTTGAAGCCGCTACTCTAGAAGCATACCGGATCTTAGAGGAAGCAGGTCTCAAAATATTAAGAGCTATTGCTATTTATTTAGAATTAGACGAATTTTATTTTGATAATAAGGTGTGTTTTGGTAACAGCATACTCCGCGCCATTCACTATTTCCCCATTGCCAATCCTCAAGATGTGCCCAATGGTGCAGTCCGTGCCGCAGCCCATGGGGACATCAACCTGATTACGCTTCTCATGGGAGCAAGTGCCGAAGGCTTGCAGATTTTGCGTCAAGATGGCAAATGGATTCGTGTCACTGCACTTCCAGAACAAATAGTAGTCAATGTTGGGGATATGTTGGAACGACTTACCAATAAAAAATTAAAATCAACCATTCATCGAGTAGTAAATCCCCCAAAAGAGTTATGGGGAACTGCGCGATACTCTATTCCATTTTTCATGCACCCAATTGCCGAAATGGATCTTACTTGTCTACCTTCTTGCATAGATGAAAATAATCCTCAACAGTTTGAAGACATTACTGCAGGCAAATTTTTAACTCAACGGTTACACGAAATTGGGCTATTTAATAAGGAGACAAAATTGTGAACAGATCTGTCAGCAGTTACGGCGGGACAAAATTCAAAAGTTAACATTCAGAATTCAGAAGATAGATAAATTATGATCTTTCCTTACTTCCTTGTCTCCCCAATCTTCCTAATCCCTAAGCCTTATTGGAAAACAAAATTCATAAAACTCAACTCGTTAATTTTATTCCATTGAGAAACCTTAGTGCGAAATTCATTCCATTGCTGGTATATTTCCTTGAAAGTAGGGTTGGCTGCGGCGTTTTCTTCATAAATATCAAAAGCTGCATTCTGAGCTGCCTCTAAAATATCTGAACTATAGGCAACTAACTTAGTCCCACCCTCTAGTAACCTGTTCAAAGCTTCACGATTTAAGGCATCGTATTGAGACAGCATATTAAGATTTGCTTCCATGGCTGCGGTTTGGAAAATCTCCTGATATTCAGGCGGTAACTTATCCCATTGGGATTTATTAACTTGAACTTCTAGAGTAGCGCCAGGTTCCCACCAGCCAGGATAATAATAAAAAGGTGCAGCTTCATTCAAACCTAACTTTTCATCATCATACGGACCAACCCATTCCGCAGCATCAATGGCACCGCGATCTAAAGCTAAGAAAATCTCTCCTCCCGGCAATACCTGTACGTTAACTCCCAAACGAGACATCACTTTTCCTCCCAATCCAGGAATTCGCATTTTTAAACCCTTGAGATCCGCCAAAGATTTTACTTCCTTCTTAAACCAGCCCCCCATTTGCGCCCCCGTATTCCCTGCGGGGAAATTAATCACATTAAAATCGGCATAGAGTTTGTGCATTGCTTCTAAACCACCGCCATGATACAACCAAGCATTTTGTTGTTGGGCAGTCAGTCCAAAAGGCATTGATGTCCCAAAAGCTAAAGCAGGATTTTTGCCAACATAATAATAGCTGGCAGTATGTCCACATTCGACGGTGCCATTTTGTACCGCATCCAAAACTTCTAAACCTGGGACAATTTCCCCTGCTGCATAGGGTGTAATCGTAAATTTTCCCCCTGTCATGGCAGAAACGCGATCGCATACTGTCTGAGCCCCACCAAATATAGTGTCTAGGGATTTAGGCCAACTGGTGACCATCTGCCATTTTATATTGGGAAGACTACTACTTTGAAGATTAGGATTATTATTAGTCTGATTGCAAGCAGCTAATACAGTAGCCGTAGTAGTTCCGATAGCAAGATTGGATAGTAATTGTCTACGCTTCATAAAGAATGCTTTTAGGAATTTCTGTAGTAATTAATACGAGCATACAATCTAACTCGCTATTGTATCAGAGTCAAAAAATTTACATCATAAGCCTTGTGCAATCTAGTTCTGTTTGTTTAATTGCTTGTTTAATTCCTAGTTTTTAACTCTTAGCTCTGTTTAATTCAGGTAAAATGGGACAAGTTACATCTATTTATTCAATTAGAGCAGAAAAACTACTAGTCATACTTTTCCATCTTTCCCTACCTTTCTTGTTCCTTAAATTATGGCTTGGACACGCAGACATATTCTATCCCTCGAAGATTTTACCGCCACGGAATATAACACTGTCTTACAAACTGCTGCTAGTTTTTGGGAAGTACTATCGAGAAAAACCAAAAAAGTTCCGGCACTTCAAGGACAAGTTGTCGCTAATATGTTTTTTGAGCCTTCCACTAGGACTCGTAGTAGCTTTGAACTAGCAGCTAAAAGGCTATCAGCAGATATTTTAAATTTTTCTCCAGGTACTTCTTCTCTCACGAAAGGTGAAACTATTTTAGATACAGCCAAGACTTATCTGGCAATGGGTGCGGATATTATGACTATTCGCCATCAACAGGCGGGAGTACCAAAAGCGATCGCCGATGAAATGGATCGTCTCAATTCAGGAGTTTCAATTCTGAATGCAGGAGATGGAGTTCATCAGCATCCTTCTCAAGCTTTATTAGATTTATTTACCCTCACTTCGCTGCTAGATCGGGATAATCCACAGTTAGAATTATTATTAGGAAAAAAAATTGCGATTGTCGGAGATATCCTCCATTCTAGAGTTGCTCGCTCTAATATTTACAGTCTGACAGCCGCAGGAGCCCAAGTGCATTTAGCCGCACCACCAACCCTGTTACCGAAATTCTTTCTAGATTTAGTAGCTGATAGTCAACCAAGAAAATTATTTCTCCATTGGCAATTAGAGCCTGCTTTGGAAAATGCAGATTTTGTTATGACCTTGCGGTTACAAAAGGAACGGATGAGTGCTAATTTTATTCCCAGTTTACGGGAATATCATCAGCATTATGGCATTAATCGCGATCGCTTACAACTATGCCATTCTGATGTCAGAGTACTCCATCCTGGCCCTGTTAATCGAGGAGTTGAAATTACTTCAGATTTAATGGATGATCCACAGTTTAGCCTAATTGCCGATCAAGTCACTAGTGGGGTTGCGGTACGAATGGCATTATTGTATTTAATCGGCAACCTGAAACAGTGATCAGTTAACAGTTATCAGTAAATATCTATTATCTATTACTGATGAACAGCGTACTGCTAATTGTTTGCCTAAAGGAGTTTCCCACTGATAGCTTCATTTTATAAGTTGGCGCTCTCTTAGATCTTCAGTCAGCTTCGAATCTACTCAAGCTTAATTCATCAAGAAGCCCATCTGTAAATTAAGTTAATTTGTTAGTTAATAATTTTAAATCAACAATTTTATTAGAAAAATAGACTGCTACATCACTTTTTTACTGCAACATTTCTTCTTCTTTTTTATAATATATTTGAATTGTGCATTTATGATAAATTTTTAATACTAAAACAATATATGAGTATTATGATTGACTAGATTCACAACAAAAATAAGCAAAAAAAATTAATCCCGAATAAATTATTAGTCATACATACGGTAACTAAAAGCTTTTAGGATTTGCAGACAAAATTAACTAAATAAGTGGTTGTAAATATCTGAATACAAATATAGTGAAATATTAATTCGCAATAAATATAGCTTGCAAAAATCAGCTTGTAATCAAAAATATAATACATTGTAATTATTCACCTTTGTAGATTTTTCCCACAGACAAAACCGAATTCTTATATTTGAATACATATAAACGAGTAAAACTCAAGTGATCTTCGAGTAAACTTCTAAACATTAATTATGTAATCAAGAGAATTTTATGACATATACAGTAAAGAATTCTTCTCGAATTTCTGGCCACTTACTAGAGATGCATGAGAAGTTCACATCCGGTGGAGAAATGGAAGCTTTCGGTGGCTTTATGACCATCGATGAGAGTGGAGAAAAAGTCGCTGTCAGGATTACGACTGGTGGGGTAGAGGAATTGCTCCCAGCCCTAGAAGAATTTGGCTTCAAGCTTATAGGTTCAAAGCCAGATTTACACTTCCTTGAGGGATGGTTGCCAATAGCTGCTCTTTCAGAGGTTGGAACTTTGACAGACCATGGACTACTCGGCGTAATACCAGCATATCAGTCTGTTACCAATGTCGGTTCAGTCACTAGCCAAGCTGACTTCGTTCACGAAGCAGACCGGGTACGGGACTCACTACCGAAAGGCTTTGATGGTACTGGGGTGAAGATTGGTGTCCTGAGTGACAGCTACGACAATTTAGGGGGAGCTGCTAGCGATATTACGACTGGGGATCTACCTGCAGAGGGGGTCAACGTGCTGCAAGACCTACCATCAGGCGGCAGCGACGAAGGGCGAGCCATGCTGCAACTGATTCACGACCTTGCTCCAGGGGCATCCCTTTCCTTTGCTACGGCATCGGGGGGTGAAACTATTTTTGAGGAAAACATTAAAGCTCTTGCCAACGAAGGTGCTGACATCATTGTTGATGATATTGCCTATCCTAGCGAACCATTTTTCCAAGATGGAGTAATTGCACAAGCAGTTGATGAGGTTTTTGACAATGGTGTCGCTTATTTTTCTGCGGCAGGGAATGAAAGCAATCTCGCTTACGAATCTACAGCAATTAACTTTATAACAGATACCATTGGCGGCTCCACAGGTCAATTTTACGATTTCGATACCAGTGCAGGTGTCGATACTCTCCAGAGTATAACTATCCCTGCTGGCGCAAATGCTACATTGCCTCTTCAGTGGGATGATCCCTTCTATACTTTGGATGGCGTAGATACAAACCTAGATGTTTTTCTGATTGATCCCGCTACTGGTGAGGTTGTTTCAGAGGGGACCGATGACAATATTGCTATAAAAACACCATTAGAGATTGTAGGGTTCGACAATACAGCGGAGGGTGCTCAGGATGTTGAATTGGAAGTAGCCATTAGATTAACCACTGGACCAGAACCAGAACGTATCAAATACGTCAGTTTTCGTGACGATATTATCTTTAATGAGTTTAGGACTAATAGTCCTACTGTTAATCCTCATGCTGCAGCAAATGGTGGCAAAGCTGTAGCAGCGGTTCCCTTTTTCAGCCAAGAAAATCCCGAGGACTTCACCAGTCAAGGTCCGAATACGATTTTGTTCGATATTTATGGTAATCGATTAGCTACGCCTGAAGTCCGCCAGACTCCTGATTTCGCAGCGATTGATGCCACTGACACTACCTTTTTTGACCCCGATGTTGAGATTTCTGGTGATGGCAATACTTTCAATAACTTTTTTGGCACCTCTGCTGCAGCCCCCCATGCCGCGGCAATAGCTGCTTTAATTAAGGAGGCTAATCCCCATTTCACCCCGGAAAAAATTTACAAAAGACTGGAGACAACAGCTAAGGACATCTTTGAACCCGGCTTTGACAATGTTACTGGCTTTGGGCTGATCAACGCCTACGATGCCATTTTTGGCTCTGTCAAACCTGCGTCACTGCCTTTTGAGGAAGACTTTGAGGATGGCGATCTACCAATTGCCTTTGAAACAAACTCGACTGGTGCTGGCCGGATTCAGGTCACCACAGAAAATGACCCCATTGGTGAACGTCACGTGAGGTTAGACAATTCGCAGGATTTTACCGTAGACGATGCTCCGGATCGCGATGAATCACTGAAAGAGTTGATTTTACATGTCAATACAATTGACCCTGTCAGAGTTTTGCACCCTTTTTCAGACTTGGAGCTCAGTTTTGATCAGAAGGAGTTTGATGATAATGACGATCTAATGCCGACTACTTTCGTAGGGTCGGTAGAAGCTGATGGGGTAGCTCTTAGTGTTGATGGAACTAACTGGTTCCGTCTGTTCGACTTGACTGGTGACAACTCGACAAATACGTACCAGAATAAGTCTATCAATTTGAGTGAGTTTGCAGAGGACAACGGTCTCACCCTTGGCAAGGATGTGCAAATTAAGTTTCAGCAGTTCAATGGTGGTTTTGCCTCACCAGGTGAAGATCGAGGCGATCCTGGTGGATTTGCGTTTGACAATATCTCCGTTGCTTATACTCCTGACTTTCCTTTCGCAGAAATACTCCCAGAAATCGAAATTTTGAGCTGAGGGATTAAAACTAAAAACTGCGAGGTTAGGCAGCTAGACCAAATTCTCCGTCTTTCCCTGGGATTGTTGCTAATTTAGCAATGGTTTGTCTAGTCGCATCAAAAAAACGTAGAGCAACTTCACTATCGTGTTGCGCAAGATACTCAAACAATTTATTTACTCGACTGTTGTGATTTAGATTGGCGATCGCAAAAAACTCAACTAATCATGCAGGAACCTCCTTATTTTGCTTCGCAAATAAACGCGAAAAGACTTCGTCGGCTGATTGACCTTGTTGAAGTTGGTCATG
>JASJDR010000125.1 GCA_030065615.1 Xenococcus sp. MO_188.B8
CCATCTTTTAAAATTAGGTATTAATTAACCAATGGTAGTGGGTTAAGTTTTTAATTTCTTTATTCATTGTTCGCAGTATATTACAGCGAGTTACTAAGATTTCTTCAATCGACTCAATCGTTTCAAAATACTGATTAACTAATGGTTCATCTACCAAGGTCCACAATCTCTCAGCTGGTTGTCCTAAAGGATACCGCTTCGCATATAATTCTGGAGAATATGGCGGTAACAACTCAACTTTAATGCCTTCAGGAAGGTTGGAATTTTTGCTCCTATGCCATCCCGCGTTATCTTCAACTAAAAAAACCTTTTTCTTTTCGGAAATTCCCACATCTTGAGCAAAGTTCTGATAGACAAGATTTAGCCAAGCGGTATTAACTCTGGGGATTAAATACCATAAGGTTTCTCCTGTCTTCGGTTTGACGAATCCATAAACATAGAGCCATTCATAACGATGTTGTACTACAGCAGTTGTTCTAGAACCGATCTTGGACCAGACTTTTCTCAAAATCGGTTTGAGACCGATTCGATGTTCATCAAAAAACCAGAGTTCTATTTCGCTATCTGGATATTGTTTCTCGAACTCTTTAACTTTTAATGGCAGGTTAGCTTTAAATATTTCTTGTTCTAATTTATCTGCTTTATGGTGTGTTGGTCTCGGTTTTTGCCATGAGTATTCGCACTTTTTTAAGTAATCCCATCCTCTCTGATTCCAAACTTTTTTTCTTCCTGTCTCTTGTTCCATCCATCGGGCTACTTTAGGACCTGTCCAGATTCCGCCATCTGAGGGTTGAGATTCTAATTGCTCTTGTAACTTTGCCAGTTGTGCTTCTGTTAATAAGCTTGGTTTGCCACCTCTGTGTGTTGTTGGCTTTTTGCGGCAATTTTTGACTCCCTCATCTCTTAATTTATTATATTTTTTGACAATTTCCTTAGCATAATTGTAATTGAGCCCAACCGCGATTGCACTATTTTTAATCGTCCATCCCAAAGAGATTTTCCAGAGTAGATGCCATCTTCTTGACTCTACAAGGTCTGTGCTTTTTAAGTACTTGTTCTTCAGTTCATTAGAACTATAATGTTTGGCTAAATGAGCTTTTCTTGGCATTAATTTGGTGGATATAAATCTTTCATATTATAAGTTGGTTTTGACAATCGGATTTAGTATTAAATCCCTCAGCAATCAAGTCTTTATAATTATTTTTGGCACCATTAGCGGCATCTTAAACCTGCTATTGACCTTTATCTTCACCCTTTTTTTAGCTTTTACGGGAGAAAAGGTTTGGCGAGGTATTTTTAGTTGGGTTCCCAAACCTTGGGGGGGAAATGTAAGCCAAATAATGCAGCAAACTTTTACCAAGTATTTTGTTAGTCAAGCAATATTAGCTATAATTTTGAGCATTACTCAAACAATTGTCTTTTCGGTTTTGCAAGTACCTTACGCAATTTTATTTGGCTGCGTAATTGGTATGACAACCCTAATAACGTATGCTAATGCATTTACCATCGTTTTAGTTAGTCTACTGTTGGCTCTGCAAAACCTGGGATTAGGATTGAAAATTCTGGTCGCTGCCATTATTGTTGGACAGGTGAATGATAATGTAGTCGCTCCCAGGCTGATTGGAGAAATGACCGGACTCAATCCAGTGTGGCTGATCCTTGCTCTGTTGATAGGGGGCAAACTAGCAGGTATCTTAGGTTTGTTAATCGCGGTACCCTTTGCCAGTGTAATCAAGAAATCTGTTGACCAAATACAAAAAATCAGGGCTGACGGAGAATTGGCTTCGATTAATTTAGCTGAAAAGCAATAATTAAGGCAGCTTGCAGGAGAAGCTAGAGGGATCGCGCGGATCACCAGTACCATCATATGTCACAACATTGGGATAGGCACACAAGATCCTTCCCTCATCTGTGGGTTGGCCGAGAGAATCTCGATATGGCGCGGGCAGTTGTTCCGATGCTTCACCACTTTCCACCCATTCATTGATCGCGGCAAGATAGTCGGTTCCGTCCGGCCCTGGTCCGCCAACACAATGCGTGATTCCTGGACGCAGGAACAATCTCACGTCCTCGACTGCCGTCGGATCGTGGTCGAGAACTTGATCGTAATACTTGATGGTTCCAACAGCCGACATGCTCCCATCCATCCAGCCATTGTCGATGATTAGCTTGCCGCCCCGAGCGCGAAAGGCTGACAGGTCAGGATTGTCGGCATTTAGGGTAGAAGCAACACGAGCTGCTTTTTGGGGGAAATCCGAAAAATCGTAATCGACATAACTCCAGTCTGGATCGTTGTAGAGGAAATAGCGGAATATGCCGGTCGAAAATCCCCATGTGCCATTCGGTGTGGGTGGGGCCGGGAATCCATCACTTTCTTCACCCGGGTGGAAATCGATATCTTCTCCGAGGGTATATCCTCCCGTACGCCACAGTTCCCAACCGATTGGTGTGCCGGGCAATTCCGCGCCGACTGGCGTACCGGGGATGACCTGCCCGTCAATCTCGAAATCGTTGTAGATGGCTGTTGCTGCTGCCACCTGCTCTGGCGAGAGACAGCCGTCGGCGTCTCTCGACTCACAGGCCAAGCTAGAAACATCAAAGTTGCATTGCTGCGGATCGTTCAGAACACCGTCGCTGAGCCCGTCGAGGGCATCGCATTGCGCCATAACCGTGTCGCCGATCAGTTTCAGCGCGTCAGGGCCGACGATCGGCTCTGAGATTTGGTTGGGGTCGGGATACATCATCTGTGCTACTTTTATCCATTTAGCCCCAAGCTCATGGGTCCAGTTGTAGGCCGGAGACATAGCAACGATGCCGTCAAAATTTTCTGGGTAGCGCTGCGCTTCCATCAACGCCTGTCCGCCACCGCGGGAGCAACCCACGAAATAGCTATGTGAAATCTCCTGACCGTAATAGTCTTTAATTAGCGCCTTGGCCGTTACCGCCGTGCGATGTACGGCCTGGTGGCCAAAACTGACCAGCCGTTCGAGATTGTTCAGCGCCCAGCTTGCATCAAGGCCATTCCCTTGGTGTCCGGTATCCGTCCCGACCGTGGCGTAACCCTTTTGGAGAGGGTCGTAGCCAGGTAAATCTAGTACAGCATTGATAACTTCGCCTACGAAGCCGCCACCACCACCCATAACGAACTTCCCGTTCCAGTCATTTGGGAGCAGCAGCTCGAAGTTTGTCTCGATACCGATCACACCCGCAACTTTGCAGTGGGGGGCGAATTCAGTTTCTTGAGTGACCGAAGTGATCGTGACGTCTGGCAGCGATGGCAAGGATTCCAATGAACATACAGAAGACTGCGCGTTAATCGGTGCACGAAATAAGGTTATAAAGACAAAAGCTGTAGTACTTAGTATTGCAACTAAAAATATTCTGCTCATTAAGATATCTACGGGAAGTATCAAAATATAATCTTCCCTAATGATTTTGCCATCTAACAGTAGGCAATTATTATTAATAAACATTAAGACACTACCTTTTCTCAAAAAGCGCGATCGCTATTCAATAGTCCGTTAGTAAAATAAACTCTTAGATGTAAGAAGCTAATTTGAGGAAGGGGATTGATAAAGAAAATCCATATCTGGTTTTTCAGTTGTGAAATAGTGAATCCAAATATATAAGTGGCTAAAGGCAGCAACGATAAGAGCTGATCTTGAATTAAAAGCGATGGCGATCGCCCAAAATAGCAAGAAAGCATAAAAGTACATGCCATTGCTGTTATATCTAAAGATACCTTGGGTGACGGGGGGCATGTTGCGATATTCAGGTTTGAAATGATCGGCGCCAGCTGCACGTTCGAAGCCAAAATAGCGAGCAACGCTAATCATAGCGTAAATACCAGGGATAAGTAGAACAAGAAAAAGAGCAAGTTGAATTGAAGCAGCAAGCTTTAGGCTGCCCATATCCAGGAAAGCTAATACTACAAGAGAAGCAAATCTACTCCCAAACAGGATAAAAAAGAAAATAATGTAACTCGTAAAGCCAGGCAATTCTTGGTCAGATAAGATTGCTAAATTCCTGCGCCAGTAGATCCACACAAAAATCTGGTGAGCGATAGGTGTAAATACAGCTATCCAAAATGCGATTGGAAAGGGGCTATTTATCAAAATCCAAAGTTGCCAAACAACAATCAGCAAAATGATTAGAGATATGAAGTGAAAAGCTTGTCCAGTCCAAAGACCCGGTGGCTTTTTAGTTGAAGTAGACATGGCAAAGTTAAATCAAGAAAGATCGGGAGAATTAGCTCCAATTCAGAACTATTTTTGAGAATTACTTATCACTTCCGCATAGCATTATTAGGGGTTAGGTACAGTAGCAGACTTACTCTCGCTCGCCCTACCTTGAGTAATAAAAGAAATCCCTTGTTGCGAACTGGTGCTAACCATCAAGGCCTCTACAATAGGTTCATAGACTTCTGTTTCAGCAACCCACTCTACAAGGAAGTTAGCACCTGATCCACCTGTGCGATCATTTTGGTTAACTATAAAATCAGTCGAAGCCAGGGGGGCCAGTTGCAAAGGACTTTCTAAATGTTCTCTAACCAAGTTACCATCTGAATCGTAGTATTTCACGGAGTTAATAATAATGGGATGTTGAAGATCTGTGTTACGCACACTAAGGGTGGCAGCTAATTGAAGAGTTCTACTTTTATCAAAAAAATAAATTTCAGAATAGATTGGAACATAGATCGTTTGACCTGTAGCAATTTGCAAAGTTTCATCTACTTTTATTTCCTGAGGCGAAATCTGAGAAGAAGTAGCTGAATCCGTCAGGTTAGAGGGTAATTGAGCTGTTGGCGATGAAGTACAGCCGACCAGAAAAACTAGACAAATTCCTAAGAAAGTAGAAAATAAGTTCATTTTCTCGCTAACTCTTAATATTATTCAATTATTCAACTCAGGCAATAACTAATGTTCAACTAATATTAAGCCCGAAATAGCTATTTCAACTCTTCAATCACTCGACCAGAACTGGTAAAACCATAGGAATGTGTTCCAGAAAAAGTAATCATGATCGCCTCAACTACTGGATCGCTAACAGGTTTTTCGGATACCCACTCCACGATAAAATTCGCCCCAGAACCCCCACTATCATCTTGTCGAGTAATGCCAAACTCTGTGGTGGCCAAAGGAGATAAAACTGAATGCTTGCCTTCAAGACATTTTTTGACCAATGTACCATCGCTATTAAAATAATGCACTCTTGTAATTCGGATTTCATCGGTTTCAGAAGTATTGCGAATACTGAGTGTGCCTCTGAGATCGAGCCTCTGACCAAAACCTTCTGGAGGATAAAGTTGGGAATAGAAAGGTACATAAATTTTCTGTCTTCTAACAATTTGAGACGGATTGAGGGATTCTGGATCAACCAAGGTCACCCCTGCATTTAGATCGGTAGCATATTGAGGGCAACTCTCAGTGGGTTGTGATGGAGGCTTTTGTGCGGTATTTTGACCATTCAGGGATTGACATCCAGTAAGTAGCAAAATAGCGCTCGCAAGACAAAGGCTAGAGCGTATCTTTCTTAAAATATCTTTCATAATATCTTTGCATTTCAATTTAGCCCATTACAAAGATTATTCATAAGAGCTAGTCGTTGTATTGCAATATAGGCGAAGCAGTCTTTACTTCAGACTCAAATTATTATACTTTAAATAAGTTGACAAATTTATTTGTATCTTTTTCAAGTTAAATAATAAGTCTTTTTCTGGCCTCTTCCTGCTTCCTCTGCCTAATAATGACAATTTTTGGCTTAAATATAGAAGAAACATTCAATTTTCTCTATAGGACACTGTACCAATCCAGTTTACCTAACCATATTATCTTCCTCATCTTCGTTATTCTGGCTATCGGCATCGGACAAATCGTTCCTAGTTTCCTGAAGTTAATTCTTTACTTATGCGATCGCCAGCAGGAGAATAATTTCTATGATCTAATTTTTAAGCCAATTAGAACCTCAATCAAACTCTGTAGTTCTTTAATCCTTATTTACGGGTCTATTCTGTTATGGCTTGATGGATATCAGGAATTATACCAGTTTCTAGAACCGTTAATTGCTTTGATCGCTTTGATCGCTATTGCCTGGGTAACTTCTCGACTCTTGACGCAATTAATTCGTGTCTATGGCATTAAGTTAATGCGTCAGTCAGGATTAGTAGTAAATGAAATGCTATTAGCATTTGAAACCTTAGCTAATATTGCGATCGGATTTATTACTGTAATTATTTATGCCGAAAGCCGTAATTTTTCCTGGGTGAGTTTGTTGGCGGGGATCTCAATTGGGGGTGCAGCACTTGGCTTGGCACTGTCTAACGCTGTTAATGATTTTGTCGGGACAATTTTATTATATTTAGACCGTCGTTTTTTACCTGGAGAATATATTCGCTTACCCGTATCGAATAATGGGAGAGCCGAAGAAGTATTTGGTCGAGTTGAATCGATTGGTTGGCGTTCCAGTACAATTCGCATTGCTGGAAAAAATACCCTGTATATCTTGTCTAATTCTATATTGGCGTGGGAAGAAATTGAAAATGTCAGTCGGGGCAAGAAAATAATGGTTTTAATATATCTCGACTTTACGAAGAAGTTAAAAGAACGAGAACAAGCATTGCTCAAACAGGTAATTATTGAAAGTACAGAAAAATTGTTTGGCATTGTGCCGAACAGCACTAACATTAATTTTACTCAGCAATTGGATCATGATCTTACGAGGGCAATGGTTAATTTTTCTATTTTAGGGTCAACGGAAAACTCGATTGAGTTGAGAAAGAATATTTTGGAATCTACCTATGATGAAATATCAGAAAAATTGAAGGACTTTGGAATTGAATTTATAGCGCAAGAACCCAATATTTATGTCGAAGCACCAATTACTATCTGATTAAATAAAACTAGTAAAATACTCTTACTGTCCTGGCATCACTTTTACGGCGGGGTTTGTCTGATCTCAGGAGCGATTACTATTATTTGAATTTCTATTACTCATTTTTGGATAAGGTTCAGTAATATGCATTTCTATTTGTTTGGGAATACCGATCTCAATGCCCTGCTCATCAAACGCCTTCTTCAGACGACGACGAAATTCCCGACCCACTGGCCATTGCTGTAAAGGTTGTGTCTTGATGAGTAGTCGAATCAAAATTCCCTTATGAGAAATATTATCAATCCCCAGGATTTCTGGTGCTTCTAAGATCTTCTCTTGCCATTGGGGATCTTGATAGAGTTGTTGCGCAGTCGCTTCTATGACCTCCAAAACACGGTCTACATCGTTATCATAGCTGACCTCAATAGCATAATTCACTTGCGACCATTCACTAGACAAATTGCGTACTACCCCAATTGAACCATTGGGAATAGTAATTAATTCCCCATCAAGGTTCCGCAATTGGGTTACTCGCAAAGTTATCTTTTCCACCAGACCGGCATGTTCACCAATAAAGATCACATCTCCCACCGCATACTGGTCTTCCCAGAGAATAAGCACCCCAGAAATTAAATCTTTGAGCAAGTCCTGAGAAGCCAAGGAAAGAGCAAAAGAGAGAAAACCCAATAATATTGTTACCACTTGGGTAATCTTGCCTAACTGATGCAATCGATAGAAGATGATTATTCCCAACAAAAGATAAATGATCGCTCTCATCCAACCTTTGGAGGCTCTAACCAAGGTACGAGCCCTCAAGATATGGCGTTGGATTGATTTTTGCTTACTCCACTGTCGAACTAGAAAGTCGCACAGGGCATCACCTCCCTTGATAGCTAAACTAGTTATTAGAAAGAAAAGTAACACATATAGTGGGGTTCCCAGGTTAGCCTCGCGTCCAAAACTCAAAAGCCAATCAGCCGGAGGCCAGCCTAAAACAATTGTTTCAGCTCTTATACCACGAACCGTGACACCTACTATCCAGTTGCTCCAGGGACGAGTCAAATAAAACAAGCTAGTCAGATAGCCAATCCCGAGCATCCAAATCAGCCATTGGGACCAAAATAATGCAGTTCTGTAGAAAGCATTGAGACTATAGCTAGAACTCAGAGTAAATTTCTGGAGCTGTACCGGAATGATTCTCGATCTTCTAGCAATTCTCGATAAACCAGAAATCCAATTATCTTGGATTTGAACGGTCTCCGAGTTGGATAACATATCTTTGAGCTTGATGCTTCTAATTGCGAGTTTTTTTTGTATCCAACCTAAGCTAAAACTAGTAACAATCAGGGCAATGAAGATCAACGATGCTCGTTGACCTTGAGCTTTTAGATGGGGAGTTTGGCGTTCTTTCCAAGCTTGTATCAGTTCAGTTTCAGCGATCTTGGCTGCATTTTCTGCGATTTTTAACGGTTGCGACGTACCGAATCTGGGTCGTGAAATGTCTGCTTCGTTAACCGAATAAATGATTTCGGGAGTATCGTTTTGAGGAAATGTCACTGACATGATCGCAGTTCCCTGTTCCTCGGAGACAGTGGTGACTAACTGCTTTCTTAGTTCTTTTTCTTGGTCATCAAGTTGGGATATCCCTTGTTTGGGGAGAATCTCCTGAGAATAGTAGATCATGTTACTCAGGATTTTTTGTAGCTTGCTGTGAATCAAGTGGGAGCGGGTCGCTGCACTGTAATCACTAGCTCCACTATCTTCTTTATCTGACTCTAATTTAATGAATGAAGAGACTCCAGCAACAATTTTTCCGTCAAGAAATATTGGAGCAATATCGAGGTTACCTCTAGTGAAGACTGGGACGTAAGACTCGGAGGTAATCTCATCTTCAGAAAAACTAAGACCGGGAAGACTTTGCGCGATCGCAGGAAATTCCCAAGCTAGAACTAGAGTAAGGATTAGCAGACAATTAAACAGTGCAAAGGTTAGAATTCGAGGAACTCTAAGAACCATAGAAATTTTCCGATTTTCTTAGATGTATGAGGTGCATTTGACACACCTTTACTTTATAAGGATTTACATTAATTTACAATTGCAGTAGAAAATCACCTCAAATTACAGCAAAATACTTAAATAACGAGATCACTCCGGGTCTTTTCTCAAAACTTATACTCAAATCCTGTAGTAAAGAAGAACTCCCAGTTAGGATTGGCTTCGAAGACTAACTCATTGCGATATCGAAGAAACAAACGATTACTAAGTGACCATTCTTCACTCAGAGGAATAGAGAGATTGGTATCAAATGTTATGACATAGTTGTTAAAATCGTTTAACGGAGGAACAATGACCAAAGATTGATTTAGCTTGGCCTTGCCAATGGAAAAACCTCTACCAGAAAGAATAATAGCTAGGGCTGGATCTATTTGATTGTGCCTTTGCTCAAAATCAATAAAATCATACTTATAACTAGGTCCTAATCCTAATTGAAAATCTAAAAACTCACCTCTGGAATCTCCCCGCCACAAATTTAACCCCGAGCCGACAAAAAGTTCACTAATAATTGTCAAGTCTTCATCATTATTTCTAGCAGCAAATAAGCTTTGGTTAGTACTGTTAAAAAAATCAATAAAAAAATCCATTGAGCGTTGAAGTGATGGCGATAATCAACAAGAATTAAACTTCTAGGACGAGGATTATTAACAGTCCGGCTGCTATCAAAATCAAAAGACATAAGACCATTAACGAAAATATTATCTTCTGACCATAATTTGGCATAATCGACTTCAATTCCCACCAAAGCAGTCGTCTCTCGAAAAGAATTGACATTGCCAAAAAATTCTAACTTTAAAGTGCGAGGAATTTCCGAAAATGGAAATTCTGGTAAAGGTTTTTCACTGGCAGCAATAATAATTTGGCTTTGCGCCAATAAAGTTTGGGCGATTTGTTCCTGTCCAAGTTCTCCATATTTGAGGGAAATTTCTAAAAATAATTGGCTTTGGCGAGATTTATCTTCTACAAGATTTACCATCGCAACCGCATTATCTAGAATTTCAATTGCTGAGGATGTTTGACCGATTTGGGCATAATATTTAGCAATATTAGTTGTTGTAGTAATTTTGACAACTAAATCATCAAAGCTTTGGGCGATTGATAGAGATTGCTCTAAAATTGCGATCACGGAGTGCCAGCCTCTGGCTGATCGCTTTATTAATCTTGCCATCTGTGCATAGTTAATCGCAAGGTCATTTAAAAGGACAACTTTCTGCTGAGATTCCTCTATCTTTTGAATCATTTCTAGACTTTGGTCAAGTCGAGATTCTGCTTCAAGATCTTGCTCTCTTGAGGATGCAATCAGTTGAATTATGCTATTTTGATTAGCCGGAATCGCGATCACTGGATTATTTAAACCAAATAAAATTAGCTTGCCCAGAGAAATTCCTAAAATTAGCCTTTGCCATAATCTCAAAAAAGTCATTCAGCTTAACAAAAACTAACATTTAATTATCCTATGAAGATTAACTCAATATTGTCTATTGATACTGTTAAAGATGAACAGGAATTGTCCTAGTTGGGTTGAGTTCCCTGACAAGCATCAAGAATTACTCTGATGTAAGGTAAAAAATCGTTAAACCAAGTCTTCCAAATCTCTACTGCTCGATCGCTTTTCAAAATCCATGAGTTGACAGTATCGTGCCACTGGGAGTTTTGCTCATCTCCTGGGAGAATCATGCCATAGGCATTACACAGGGGAATATTACCGATTAATGGGGTGACCAAGTTGTATCTGTTGGGATTGAGCTCCAGCACTGACGCTGTTGCTTCCAAGAGAATGCCATCACTAGCGAATCCTATAATTTCCTGAAGTTGGACAGCATTGATTCCTTGGCGTGTACTGCCAAAAGAGTTGTTAACTTGTTCATCTGGATAGAGTAGTCTAATTTCTTGCTCGTTGATTGTCCCTTCAATAATACCGATGGTTCCAGACTTAAGACTTTCTTCTGTGGTATCTGTTGTGGTAAATACTTGCGTTGCCGTCACAAAAAAAGGTTGAGAAAACTTGATTCCGTATTCCTGTTCTCGCTCAGGTGCGATTATATTAGGCCCGCACTCCAGATGTACAGTGCCATCTTTGACTAAGTTCCATCTATTTTGCAGAGTAGACTTTACTAGCTCTGTATTAATAGTTTTACCTAGTTTTTCGCTGAGGTTTTCGGCCAAAGAATTAGCAAAATCAGCACAATATCCAGCTTTTTCGCTGCCAAATCCAAACAGAGGAGAATCTTCTCTAACGCCAACTTTTAAAACACCAGTTTTCTCAATCTCTTGCTCAACTGTTCTGGCTTGGCTAACTTGTGAAAAAAGAACCGAGATGGCAATGCCCAAGGAGACAATTGCCAGTCTGACTTGTTTACTCATTGTTTATATCTCTTTAGAATGACGCATGAATCACAGGAAAGGATAAGGGCGATGGGGGTCACAAATCAAATTAATACCTCAAGATAATTGGGATTAAAGGTCTTAAATCTACAAATCTTTTCTGACTGCTATCGTCAAAAGTTAGGTCTAACAAAGGATGTTTTCTATACTCAATTTCTAAAAAGTTTTGAGCGGCAAGATCGAGCAAGGGCGGAGTTATAAGATGATCGCTAATAACTCTAATTTTTACCTGAGTTAATTTTCTTAACCCTAAGTCTGGATTCCTAAACTCTTCTGCGATCAGCTCCGGTTGGCGCTGCGCGAGACCTTCGGTAGTCGCTGTCGCGATCGCAGAATATCTATCGAGTCTGTTGCGCTGAGCCTCATAATCAGGCACTAAATAGCAAATAGGTTCTTCTGGCTTAGCTAAATTGATAGGGCAAAAACGCAGTAAGGGTTCGGATATTAGTATTTCAGCTTTTGCGCTCGCTTCAAAATTGGTAGGAACAAAATTATCATGGTTTCTGGTGGAATAAGATAAACCAAAACCAAAGGGGAGAGCTCCCGTTGTCACCCAATTAACCCGAGCCTGGAAATTGAATTCTCTTATTATCTCAGACTGAGGTAGATGGCTTGCTTTCTCAAACCAAAAAATTTCTAGATATACATTCTCAAAGAAAATCAAGGTTGAAACTGTTCCTTGTGCTGGATTTTCCTTTGGCTCAGTACATTTGAGACCAAGTTTTCTCAAAAAAGGGATCAATTGTTTACCTACAGCCGAAAAGGCAAAAAGATAATAAATCTGATAGATCTCTGGAGAGGGATTTTTAGGTGAATCATGAAAAAACGAGATATAAGATCTCATATTAAACATTAGATGAAGTGCTAAACCAAGAAGATATAATACATTAATAAACTATTGAGATCTATCACAATCGTGCAAAATCAAAATAACATTACAGATGAAATCTTCCTTGTCTCCTTCTCATACGTTATTCCTTACTGAGAGTGGTTGAAGGCGATTCGCCAAACATTATTCTGTAGTCAGTTGAAAATTTTCCCATATGCCAAAATCCATATAACCCTGCTATTGTAGTGACTGTAGAAGCTTGAGGATCGGCTAATTTCAAGGCTCGTCGTACGCCATGTAAACGTAGTATTTTGAGATATTGCATTGGCGGCAAGCCAAAGGATTCACTGAATGCATAGTAGAGAGAGCGCTTGCTAGTTTTCAGCTCTTGGCAGAGATCGGTCATGGTAATGGGGAGATCAAGGCGATCGCGCATAATTATTTCAGCACGCTTGACTAGCTTTCGTCGGCGAGATTCCTTTTCTGGGAAAAAGTTTGAATCAAAAGTTAATACATCCAGAAGCAACGGTAGAGAATCTTCGAGGATGAGATGAGCCATTGAGTTGCCTTGGGAAATATCTGTTAACCAATCGGGATGGGTTTTTGCTAGCAAGAGCAGTTCTTCTAAATAATCAGACAACTGTCTCATTGCGGTAGGATCGGGCTTTATAATCCCCGGCGATAAAAGTTGTTCTCTTGTGAGCGGCAATTTCATTTTTTCGGCTCGGGTGAATATTGATGCGATTGGCGCAGTAACGAGAAGTAAACTTGTTTCATTGCTGGTTTGCAAGTCTAAATACTGACGAAAGTTCCCCGTTAAGCAGCAATCCTTACTAATAATATTCCCCCCATATAGAAACTCTGCTAGACATCGTTTAGGTATTCCTATGACGAAAGTTTCTGGGGGGGTGCTGCCCCGCATCAGAGCTGGAGCACCATAAAACTCCTCAGAAAACTGAAAACCGTCAATCTCAATGATGCATGTTTCCCATTCAAAGGTTCCTTTTGTGAGCTGAATATGCTCTTGATCCCAACCTCGAACAAACTCAGCTAGCTCATCAGCATCATTGGTTTTGAGCTGAGTAATTATAGGAACATCTTTTGTGGAGCTATCATCTTGCATATTTTGCTGACAATTTCGCAGAAGGGATATACGCTACACTAAAAAGCTATTTGTGTCTATCGAAATCTTACAAAATTAAAACTTTTCGAGCAAGAAGTACAGATTATTTCGAGTTTGCGATACAAACAAGCAGAAGCAGAATCTAAATATTTCTTGCTATCGTAAAAAGATACTACGAAAAACAAACAACAATCAATGAATGCGATCTCGAGGAAATCCGCAAAGCGAGGCGCTACGCGAGACCACGTAGTGCCAGCCTTCGGCTGATCGCGGAAAACTCCAGCTATTTCCCAATTGTAGAGCTAGAAGAAGACCTGATGCTAGTTGGATTAGATTAGAGCGGTGGAAACAACTAAATCCAAAGCAACAAGATGGTTTTCCACCTATAGCTATTTAAGATCAATTAGGGCATAACTTAGTAGTTATTTAATATTTATGGGGAATAAAATGTAATTCTTTAGTTGAAAGCGCATCATCATATTTTTTGGTCAGATCTCGCTCCCCTAGTTCAACTTTTTCTGGCGTCACATCTTCATGGGGAATCAAACTGAGAAAATGGGAAATGCAATTGAGACGGGCGCGCTTTTTGTCATCCGCTGGGACAATATACCAGGGTGAATTCTCATTATCTGTGGCCAGAAACATATCATCCCTGGCCTTAGAATAATCATACCAACGTCGATAGGATTCTACATCCATCGGACTTAATTTCCAGATTTTACGCGGATCGTCAATCCGCTTTTTAAAACGCCGTTCTTGTTCCTCCATACCGGTATCTAACCAATACTTAATCAGGGTAATACCTGTCTCTTGTATAAAATGTTCAAATCCAGGTACGTATTGCAGAAAACGGACATATTCTTTATCAGTACAAAAGCCCATAACTCGCTCTACTCCCGCACGATTGTACCAACTGCGATCGAAGATTACGACTTCGCCAGCCGCCGGAAAATGTTGTACGTAGCGTTGGATATACATCTGGGTTTTTTCCCGCTCTGAAGGAGTGGGTAAGGCAACCACCCGAAATACCCGAGGACTCACACGTTCGGTAATCCGCTTGATAACACCTCCTTTGCCCGCTGCATCTCTTCCTTCAAACAGAACAATGATTCTCAGTCCTTTTGCTTGAACCCAATATTGCAATTTAACTAATTCTGCATGGAGTTTGTTTATTTCAGCTTCGTATTCTTTATTGGAGATTTTATCTCGCTTATCTGAATGGTTTTTCTTTTCTGAATTTTTTTTGTTCATTGTCTTAGCCTATAAACTTTGCTTAAGCCATAATTCAACTTGATTCAAATAACAGTAGCATTCTTGTCAAGATATTCTTACCTTTGTTGATATCTCTTTAGAATTACCCCTAAAGCCTATCCAAATACTAAGATTAATACCTCAAGACAATTGGGAGCAAAGGTCTTAAATCCAATAATCTTTGTTGATTGCCATCGTCAAAAGTTAGGTCTAACAAAGGATGTTTTTTATACTCAATTTCTAGAAGCTTTTGATTAGTAATATCGATCAAGGGCGGAGTTATAACGCGATGGCTGATAACTCTGGTTTTCAAATGAGTTAATTTTCTGATCCCTAAGCCTGGTTTCCTCGTCTCTTCAGTAATCGCCAAAGACCTATCGAGTCTATTGCGCTTAGCCTCATAATCAGGCACAAAATAGCAAATAGGCTCTTCTGGATTAGCTAAATTGAGGGGACAAAAACTCTGTAATGATGCAGATGTTGGCGATTCACTTATTACGATTACTTCAGCAGGTTCAGGAACAAAATTATCTTGGTTTGTGGTGGAATAAAATAAACCAAACCCAAAGGGTGAAGCTCCTGTTGATATCCAATTAACCCGAGCCTGAAAATTAAATTCTTGTTCCATATCATGAGGAACTAAAGGACTGTTTTCCTCAAACCAAAAAATTTCTAGATATACATTCTCAAAAAAAATCAGAGTTGAAACAGTTCCTTGTGTTGAATTGCTCTGGGGTTCAGTACAGTTGAGCCCAAGTTTTTGCAAAAAAGGGATCAGTTGTTTACCTATAGCTGAAAAGACACAAATATAATAGATCTGATAGAGTTCTGGAGAGGGATTTTTAAGCGAATCATGAAAAACTGAGATGTTAGACCTCATATCAAATCTTATCCATAAAGCTGATTTTATAATGCATACTACGCAGAGAAACTATTGAAATATGGACAAGATTAATCGGTAGTCAGAGAAGCCCCGTCGTTTGAGAGCAAGTCTTCCTCTGACTTCATCAATTTCGCTTTATCTAAAAGTTCTTTTTTAGAGTGCTCAAGCTTTTGCCAAAACTTTTTAATCTCTTTGTAGGCATCTTCAGGAGCCATTTCTCCATTAGCTGTTAGATTGCAGAAAAAAGATACTTGTTGCTCAAACTCTTGGAGATTGGCATTAAAAACCAAATTACTAGGGGTAAATTCACCGTAATATTTTTGAAGGAGAAATGAAATACTTTTTTTTGTGTACCGCGGTTTATCAGTCATTGTTTTGTAATCTAATGGAAAGTTCTCTTAAAAAAGGAATACTACAGAAAGAAACTATTGAAATCTATCAAAATCTTGCAAAAACAAAAACGAAAGACTTAAAAAATCATGAAATAATTTCAGGAATTACTTTCTCTTATCTTTAATTCATTTTTTTAAAGTGGTTGAAGGCGATTCACCAAACATTATTTTGTAATCAGTTGAAAATTGTCCCATATGCCAAAATCCGTAAAGTCCTGCTATTTTGGTAACCTTTGAAGTTCGAGGATCGGCTGATTTCAAGGCTCGTCGCACGCCATGTAAGCGTAATATCTTGAGATATTGCATTGGTGGTAACCCAAAGGATTCTTCGAATGCATAGTAGAGAGAACGTTTGCTGGTTTCTAGTTCTTGGCAGAGATCGGTCAGGGTAATCGGAATATTAATGCGATCGCGCATAATTATTTCAGCACGCTTGACAAGCTTTCTTCGGCGAGATTTCTTTTCTGAGATAAAGTTTGGGTCGGCAGTTAAAACATCCACAAGCAGCGGTAGGAAATCTTCGAGAATGATATGAGCCATTGAGTTGCCCTGGGAGTCATACATTAACCGTTCAGGATAATTTTTTGCTAGTAGCATCAGTTCTGCCACATAATCAGATAACTCTTTCATTGCTTTAGTATTGGGCAATATAATCCCTGGAGATAACAGTAGTTCTTGTCGGAGAGGACGTTGCATTTGTACTGCACTCGCTAGTATTTGCTGGATCGGTGCTACAACAACAAAAAGACGAACTTGACTACTGGCTCTTACGTCTAGATACCCATCAAAGTTGCCTGTGATACAGCTATTTTCACTAACAATATTACCTCCATATAGAGTTTCTCCTAAATTGAATGCAGGAATTCCTAAGGCGAATGTTGCGGGAGGAGAACTTCCCCGATATAGGATAGACACACTAGAAAACTGGTCAATAAACTGGAAACTACCAATTTCGATAATTGTTACCTCCATCCCAAAATTCCCTTTTCTAAGCTGGATAAAATCTTGATTCCAGCCTGGAGTAAACTCAGATAGCTCATCAGCATCATTCGTTTTAAGCTGAGTAATTATAGGAATATCTCTTGAGAAGCTATCATCTTGCATATTGTGCAGACAATTTCGGAGGAGCAAAAAAGAACTTACACTAAAAAGCTATTTGTGTCTATCGAAATCTTGCAAAATTTAAAATTTTTGTGCAAGATGTACAGATTATATTATTTCGAGTTTGCGATGCAAAAAAGCCGAAAATGATCCCAAATTATTGTTCAAAATGCGCCCCGCTTTGAGGCTCTTGGAGAGCTCGCCAATTCTGGAGACTTTTTCTTAACCTGCAATCAAATTGTCAATGCTAGACCTTATCTAAATATTTCTTGCTATCGTAAAAGATATAGAACGCAAAACAAAAATCAATGAATGCGACCACGTAGTGCCAGCCTTCGGCTGATCGCTGAAAACTCAAGCAATCTCCCAACTTTTGAAGACACAGCTATTACGTAATCGTTCATTACCCCCCTAAAAAACCAGAAGTCCAAGCCAAATAATTCTCATTCCAGCGAATTGATGTATGCTATGAATCATGGCTGGACTAAACGACGAAAAAATTCTCCTATTTTGCAGGTACTACCTTAAAATGCTCAATCGATGGGATAATTGTATCTCAACCAGTTCAGTTGAGGCAGATTTCAACCAAAAATAGAATATTAAATAATCAGCGTAAAGATTAACTATATGTTTGACTGTATTGTAATTGGAGCTGGACCTGGAGGTTTAGTTTGTACAAAAGAACTATTAGAACAAGGTGTGCTAAATGTTATCTGTTTGGAGCAAACTGGGAATATAGGAGGAGTTTTTAATCATACTTATGATAATTTAGTCTTAACTTCCTCTTGTACATTTAGTATGTTTTCTGACTTCTGGATAGGTGATGGTAAACAACATGAATTTTGGACAAAGGAAGAAGCTATTGATTATTGGAAAAGATATGCTCAACATTTTGGTGTTTTAGATAAAATTCGTTTCTATTCTCGAGTAATAGCGGTAATACCTCAAGAGAATCAAGGATGGCAAGTTCAACTAGCATCTGGTGAGACTTTTATTGCTCAAAGAATCGCTTTGGCCATCGGTAACAACAGTATTCCTAATTATCCTACTTGGAAGGATTTATTAACTGAAGTTGAGTATTCTCATTCCCAAGAATATCGTAATGCCAAGAACTTTGTTGGGAAAAATGTATTAGTAGTAGGGGGAGGAGAGTCAGGTTCAGACATAGCATTAGAAATATCTCGAGTCGCTAACAAGTGTTGGATAAGTCTGCGTAATTCAACAGGATGGGTTTTACCTCGAAAAAGAGGGGAATATGCTGTTGATATTGCTACTCATCAAGGTATATATGGCTTACCGAGAGAATATGGGGCTTATATTAGCAAGCTGATTTGTGAATTTGAATTAAATATAAATGATCCAGTTCATGATACTGCTGCCGAACTTAATCAGAAAATTAAATCAAAAAATGGCATCTGGGGAACTTATGGTACCAAAAATTTTTCCTTACCGAAAGCCATTGTTCATCATGGTTGTCAAGTTATTGGCGAAGTATTGAAGATAGAAAATGGGGGTAAAACATTAATTAGCATTGAGGGCGAAACTCTTGAAAATATTGATGCTGTAGTATTTTGCACTGGCTATAAAAATTATATATCGTTTCTACCCGAAGAATTGAAGCAAACTGACCCTCGTAGTCTTTACAAGCATATGTTTCATCCAAAATATCGGGATAAGATAGTTTGGATTGGTTTCGCTCGTCCAGGTTTCGGAAGTCAGTTTCCGATTATGGAAATGCAGGCAAGGTTTTTCGGTCTAATCTGTACTGGAGAAAGAAATTTACCTACTTGTGAGCAAATGCAAAAAGTTGCATTTAGCGATCAAGCTTTCTATTTAGAACAATTTGAGCATAATGCTCAACGAATACGAAGCTTAGTTGATTATCATCGTTATATGGGTGAGCTTGCGGATTTAATTAGCTGTAAACCGCCATTGTGGAAATATTTTTTCTTACACCCTCTTCTTTGGCTTAAGATGGTGTATGGTGCAACTCAAGCTACTCAGTTTCGTCTTGTCGGTCCAGGGAAAAAAGAGGCTTTAGCTCAACAGTTGATTATTAAACTGCCTATAACTAGATTTAATTACTTTGTTAAAGCTGGTTTAAGAGGCCGTGTAATTTATGCTTTTAAGTATTTGCTTAGACGTTTAATGCTTCTAAATCTAGAATTAATCCACCCCATAAGAGATTAATGCACAACTTTCCAAGTCTTTAGACCTTTTTTCTTTTCTCCTCAAGACTAGTAACTAATGTTCATTTATTTATTCAAATTGGCGCTTAGCTTTTGCTGTACCCGCGGTGAGCGCCAGCTTGAAAAATAGAATATCTATCTGAATTTATATTTCTCCTGTTTCTCTGTCTTGGTTTTCGGATAAAGTCATCATTGATTGGACTAAATAATAATTGGTTAAATACTCTCCCAATTGTTCAATAGTAGGAAATTCAAATAAATAGGGTAAAGGTAATTCTACCTTAAAAATATTCCGAATTCGAGAAACTACTAGAGGTCACCTCGAAAAATTTAAATTTTATTGATAAAAGCCTGGTAAGTACACAAGCATAATTAATTACCAAATCTTACTCTCTGAGAGCCTTGCAGTATAGGAATTCTTATTTTGAAAATGTGTAATTAATTTTGTCCCCCTACTTATAACGTTGTTAATTTTCGCAATAAGGCAATTAATCGAGGTCCCCTAGTAATATTCTTTTTATTAAATATGAGGATTTAAAACAGAATTTTGGGACAGAAGTGACCAAGATCGCTGACTTTCTTAATTATCCTCTAAAGAGGGAATTACTTGAAATTATTGAACAACAAACTTCTTTTAACAGAATGAAAAAAAATAGATTCAGTAATTTAAAAGAAATTGGAGGGTTGAGTAATTTTTTCCGTAAAGGAGAAATTGGTTCATGGAAAGATGTGTTCACCGTAGCTCAAAGTGAAAAATTTGACCAATTATATCAAAACAGAACAAAAGGTTCTGGGCTTGAATTTGACTTTGAATAAATAATTGAGTGGTCCATGGAAATATTAAATAATCCTCAAACTTTATCGGGAGAAAATATTTTATCTGGATTTAGTTTGGATTTAACTGATATTTTTGACAATTAAGCGATCGCCAAGCATCATTACTTTTGAGCTGAGTCATTAGAGGAGCATTTTTTTAGTTCCAAATCAAATTCCCACAGGATGCTATTCTGAAAAATCAAAACTCAAAATAAGGTTATATTTCATTTTGCGACTCAGTATCAGTAAAGTTAAGCTCTATCTCTCAAACATTTGGCGCAATTTCACTGCTGACTGGAGTATTCTGCTAGAAAAACCGACCCCCCATGTCGAGCTAAATGATGCTTTTGAGCGAGCCTCAATTCCCTCATTTGGCTTTTATTTTATGCTATCGCTTTCAACAATTATTGCTACTTTAGGGTTACTACTAAATAGCGCTGCCACAATTATTGGTGCCATGATTATTGCACCATTAATGAATCCTATTATCACTTTGTCTTACGCCCTGGTAGCATCAAAGCCAAAGTTGCTAAAACGCTCGTGCTTGACTCTTCTGAGTGGTATTGTCGTTACGATTATAATTTCCTTTTTTACTACAAACTATATAGGAATTAGAGTAGTTCAGTCTGAGATCATTGCCCGTATCAACCCCAATCTAGGGGATTTAGTCGTGGGGCTAGCAGCAGGAGCCGCAGCGAGCTTTGCCTATACTCGCCGTAGTATTTCTACTGCCTTACCAGGAGTAGCGATCGCTGTAGCTTTAGTGCCGCCATTAAGCGTTGTGGGCATTGGTTTATTTGTCGGGGAGAAAGTAACTCCTGCTATAGGAATGTCAATAGGTGGCAATATTTTATGGGATGGGGCACTGTTGCTATTTTTGACTAATTTAGTGGCAATTGTCTTTGCGGCTTCCTTAGTATTTTTGCTACAAGCCTACGGCAATTGGCAGCGAGCCATTTTGGGTTTATTCTTGTCGCTAATAGCTCTATTTTTGATTAGCTTGCCTTTAGGTTTTTCTTTTAATGAAGTAATTCTTAGAGCGCAAGTACGTAACTATATGGCAGTTGTTTCTCATCGTGAATTTAATGACTTAATTGATCAAGGTGCATCTCTGCGATCAATCAATGTAGAAACAGGAGAAGATGGAGCGTTAAATATAGATGTTTTTCTTTTTGCTCCTAGAAATTCAATTTTTCAGCGCGATGTCAAGCTAATGCAAGAATTTCTCTCAGAAACGATGAAAAGACCAGTTAATATAAAATTAAGGGTGATTCCCTTCGATATTCTCGAATTTGAAGTTCTAGACCCTGAAGTGCAACAGCCGAAATAACAAAACATAGAAGTTATCGAGAAAAAAAATACCGATTATTGCCATAACGCGATCGCTATCTAGTAACCTATGACCATTTTTTGAATTCAAAATTCAAACTCGCGCGTTCCCTAGATGAGTAAAACTCATCGGGGTCGCTCGTCAAAATTCAAAGTTCAAAATTGACGAGCGCGGGAAGGGGGCTTCAAAACAAACACAA